>CABVAS010000030.1 GCA_902496375.1 uncultured Collinsella sp. | reverse complement strand
AAGCTGGCCAATCCGCCCAAATACACCATTGAGCGCGTGGGGCTTCGGGGGACCGTTGTTCTCGTTATCACGATTGAGGAGCTCGACCCGTCGAGCAAGCCTTGCTATGTCATAGAGCGGGGCGCTCAAGGTGGCAGCTACAAACGCATCGATGACAAAGATGTCCCGCTTTCGTCGACCGAGGTTTTGGCACTGTCGTCATACGAACGGACGAGTCCTAGCGATCGCGATGCGGTGCCCGGCACGAGTGTGGGCGATCTCGACGAGTCGCTGGTCGACCGCACGATAGAGCGTGCCTATTCGTTGACGCCTCGAGCGATGCGCGGTGCGGCGGACAAGAAGACAAAGATGGAGCGTCTGAATTTCCTCGACTTCCAGGGCAATGTTACCAAGGCCGGCCTCCTTGCCGCGGGCGTTTACCCTCAGCAGTTCTATCCCAAGCTCTTCATTGATGTGGCTGTCCACGTGGGAACTCAAAAGGGAGCTGCGGGGCCACTAAGGTTCATGGACCGCACAATCTGTGAGGGAACGTTGGGCGAGATGATCTCGGATGCCGTCGCAGCCGTCGCCAAGAATTTGCGGCGAACCTCGATCGTCCAAGGCGTCTCGCGTGTCGACTCGCTTGAGATTCCCGAGGAGGTTCTGCGCGAAGCAATCGCCAACGCCGTAATCCATCGAGAATACGGGGATCGGCTCTGTGGACAATCGATTGCCGTCGACGTCTTTGATGATCGTGTCGAGGTGACGAATCCTGGCGGCCTTTACGGGGGAAAGACTCGCGAGAACTTGTTTGACGGCAGCTCCCGATGCCGTAACGCGACGCTTGTGAAGCTCATGTCGATTGTCCCGCTGCCGGATGGCGCAGGTTCGCCGGCTGAGGGCAATGGCTCGGGCATCCCGATGATGATCGATGCCATGCGCGCGCATGGTCTGGCCGAGCCCCTGTTCTGCCCGGGGTTCGATCGGTTCAAGGTCGTACTTTACCGTTCAAAGATCGAGCCGGTCGATCATGGCGGGGGCTTAATTGTGACGGCACTCAAACACTACGGCGAGCTGGGGACGCGTGAGCTGGCAGAACGTACGGGGCTTACAATTTCCCAGGTAAGGTCGCGCGTCAACGCGCTCATTGCTCAAGGCGAGCTTGAGCCCACGGCGCCGGCGACGAGCCGCAACCGCAAGTATCGACTGTCAGAGCGCGTGGAATAAATGCGTTAGTGGACGAGGCGACCCAATAATCGACCCTCGATTGGCGTCCATTAAGGTAAAGCGGTTGTTGCCCAGTCGACGGTGATGCTCAAGACTCGGCTTACGCCGGCATGGCCCCGAACCCGTCTATCAAGAACAGCCTAAGAACCAGCTTGATGACATTTCCCGGTTTGACTTCAGCCGTGCCAAAGACGCTGCGCTCGGCGAGCTCGCTGCAGTATGCATAGATGTCGCGGATAAGGTCCGCGCCCGAGAGCGTAAACATGTAGCCTGCGTCCGAAAGCGCATTGGGCGCGGCAGGCAACTTGGCCATGTGACAGAACGTTTGCAGGTCGGGCGCCATAACGTTCTGGTAGTCGAGGTGGCCGTTGGCATCCTGCGCGGCAAGCTCCAATTGGCGCACAAAATCCAGCGCCGCCGCTAACACAAAGCTCGGCGTAGGCGCATTGACGTCCTGAGTGGTCGCCACAAGCCTGCCCGCCGCCTGCGTGACAAGCCAAGCGACCTCGCGCTGGCAACGCACGGCCTTGCGCGTAACCGGCTTGATGGACGAAGAAGAAACGCTCCCCTTAGGCGGATTCGAGGCAGCCATAAGACCCTCCCATGAACGACCCGGCCCAACAAGCCCGGATGAAACACGTGCTACATCAGTATACAGGGAAGTGGGGTGGAAAAATGGAGTCGACAGCGTGAACTGCCGGCTCCGGATTGCTTGCCTTAGAGGCCGTACACTTCGACCATAGCTTCGCCAATGCGATGGGGCACGCCGGTGACGAGCGCGTTGCCCATGCAGAAAGCTCGATGGCCGTCGGTCATACCAGTATCCGTCCAGCCCTTGGGGAATCCTTGGAGCTGATCGAGCTCGTCGGGAACGAGGCGGCGGAAACGGCCGTCGGGGCACTCGATAACATGCTTAAATCGGCTGGCGCCCGTGCCGCCTTCGCCCGTGAGGATGGTGCGGCTCGGTTTGTCGGTGGCATCCGGGAAACTCATGGCACCCTCGGAATACGTGTACGTAAAGCCCGTCTTTTTGTTGGTGCGTTCTTCGCGCTTGCTGCCCTTGAGGTAGCGCCAGTCGGGAAGCTTCTCGCCGGAGATGTAGAACTGCTCCGGAACATACTCCTCATTAACAAGTACATCGCCAAGCACACGGCGCTCGCCGTGATAATCCTCAACGAAGTCGCAGGTCAAAACATGGCAGCCCTGCATGACACCGGCATTCTTGAACTGAGATGTCTTTTGACCAACGCCAAAACGAGTCGAGTTCTCGTAAGGATCGGGCAGGACATCGAGCTCGGCCATTTCGTCAGGGTAGATGGCGGGGAAGGCCTTCGCCATGACACCGTTGTGCATGCGGTCAACGAGATCGACCTTGCCGGCGTTCTTCTCGCAGAAGATATAAACGCGCTTGCGGCGCTGGGGAAAACCATATTCCGCGGAGTTGACCACGCGCCATTCGACCGTGTAATCGAGGTCGGCAAGGCAGCTTAGGATGATGGCGAAGTCGCGACCGCGCTGAGACGCGGGCGACTTGAGCAGACGATCGACATTCTCAAAGAGACCGAAGCGCGGCTTCTTCATCTCGAGGAAGTGGTAGATGTCCCACCAAAGGACACCCTTCTTGCCCTCGATGCCATGTGCCTGGTTAAGCGGGCGAGCGACGGAGTAATCCTGGCAAGGGAAGCCGCCGACAACCATCTGGACGTCGGGGATTTCAACCTCTCCGGCTTCAGCCTGTTCCAGGACTTTATTGATATCTTCGTTGACTACGGAATCCTCGCCAAAGCGGTCCATATAGCAGCGTGCCGCGAACTGACGAGCCTTGGTTCCGGGCGGTTCCCACTGATTGGCCCAAATGGTGCGAAAGGGTCCGGCGGGCTTCATGTAGAAATCTGGATAACGAGGGTCAGCATAGCCTTCGAGGCCCAAACGAAATCCGCCGACGCCAGCAAAAAGCTCGGCGATTTTGACCTCTGACATACTCACTCCCCCAAATCGCTGCAAATGCAAAGATCAAGGGTACAGAAATCGGGTTGCAAATGGAAGATCCCTTAGGGGATCTTCACGGTATAACCCGAATTTACAGTAGCATACGTATTAGATCATGTCTTATTTCGAGAGGATTTGCCATGTCCAAGAAGCATCTCGATTTCAAGCGCATGCTTGACGATACTGATTTTTCTGACCCCTCTAGCATCGAGCGGTATGCTGCCAATCTCGACGGGATGACGTTTCGCGACATTCTGGAGCTTGGCATTGCGCCGGAGGGGGAGAGCGCGCCTAAGGACTTTGGATCCAAGAAGTACAAGGGCGGTATGGGAACCCTGATTGAGGAGCGTTACTTTGGCTACAAGGCCAACAGCGACGACCGGCCGGACTTTCCCGAGGCGGGTGTCGAGCTCAAGGCAACGTGTTTTGACGTACTTAAAGACGGTCGTAAATCTGCCGGTGAACGTCTTGTCTTGACGATGATTCCCTACGACCGTCCCGTTTCGCTCGACTACGACAGCTCGCATCTCAAGACCAAGCTCAGCAATATCCTGCTGATTTATTACGGCCGTGACCGCTCCATCGACAAATACGACCAGCGCATTGAGCGTGCAGTCATGGTTCGTCTGCCCGAAGAGGATATGAAGATCATTCGCGCCGACTACGAGAAAATCATTTCGTACATTCAGGATGGTCGCGCAGACGAGCTGTCGGAGGGCATGACCACCTACTTGGGCGCCTGCACAAAGGGCGCAACCGAAGCGACAATGTGGGTCGACCAGTACTACGAGTACTTCAATACCGATACGGGCGAGATCGAACGCCGTCGCGCGAAGCGTCGCGCCTTTTCTCTCAAACGCTCGTACATGGACTATGTGCTTCACGCCTATGTTCTCGGTGCCCCGCGTATCGGCGAGAGCATCGTTCGAGGCGACGACGAGTCCATTGATTTCGAAAGCTACGTAACTGGACTGATCGAGCAACACTATGGCGAAACTGATCGCCAGATTGCGGAGCAGTACGGCTTGGAATACACAGGAAACAAGGCGCAATGGACGACACTCGTTTATCGCATGCTCGGCATAAAAAACAATGCTGCCGAGGAGTTCGTTAAGGCTGGGATTAACGTCCGCGCTTGTCGCGTTAATAAGAGGGGGCACATCGAGCAAGCAATGTCCTTCCCTCCGTTTGAGTTTAAGCAGCTAATCAATGAGGATTGGGAAACGTCTTCCTTCCGTGCGCGCCTTGAGACCAGTCGTTTCTTCTTTGTCGTGTTCCGTGAGGACCACGAGGGGGAGTGGCGCCTTGACCGCTGCCTATTCTGGGCAATGCCGGCAAACGAAATCGAAGGCCCCGCAAAGGCTTGTTGGGATGAGACACGAAAGGTCATTCGCGAGGGCGTTGAGCTCAATCCGTATCGGGATGCAAGCGGAAAGCTCAAAGTGACCAACAACCTGCCCGGTATGGCAGACAACCCGATCGTTCACGTCCGCCCGCATACCTCAAAAGCTGCGTACAGATTCGCCGACGGAACCGAAATCGGCGATATTGCGAGGAACGCCTACGAGTTGCCCGACGGACGTTGGATGACCAGGCAATCGTTCTGGTTTAACAAGGGCTATTTGGAGCATATTTTGGGACTGTAACAAGACCGTCTTCACATGCTGGTGCGCCCCGGACGCTGTCACGGCTGTGGTATCGATGTCGTGTATGACGATGCGGACACCTAATTGTCTGTCGGGTGCTTCTGCCTTTGGGCGATACCTTGCCGCCAGGAGCGCTCGCCGGTACCTAAGATATCTTACAGGTAGATCCCCTCGCACAGGGGCTTGTGGAACTGGGTGTGGTGGTCGCGTGCCCAGGTAAAAAGTGCCTGGTCAAAGTTGCCCTGTCTGGCGTGGATGCCAAAGACGCCGGCGACTTCCACGCGCACGAACTCCAGCGCGGGCAGCTTGTTGATAGCCGTGAGCGCAAACGGCGACATGGGCTCCTCGAACAGGTAATGGCTGCCTTGCAGCGCGCCACAGGCGGTGCAGGTGCTGGCGAGCGATACGGTTTTGGTGGTGCGCGACGTTACGGGCTTGTAGCCGCAGCGCTCGCGCAGGTAGTCGCGGATCTCGGCCGGCACGCAGCCCAGCGCGGGAACGATGGCTATGGCGTTGGCGCGGGCGGTGTCGATCGCGATGTGGCCCGCGTCGTCCATGGCGGGCGCAGCGCCGGGCGCGGCCTTGCTGCCCGAGTCCTCGGCCAACCGATACGGAATGCCAAAGGCCGCGACCGTCGTCTGCTCGTGGCACTTCCAACATTCGCGCTTGCCAAGCACCAGATAGATGTAGGGCGCGCTGGGGTCGGAACGATCCACGCCGGGCAGCCACGCGGCAAAGGGCTCGGGGTTGACGCCATCGGGCACGTACCAGATCTTCTTGACCCGGTCCCACTTGGCGCCCAGGGCCTTGGCCTGGTCTTTGTGCGAAAAGGGAACATCGAGCTCGGTGCGCATGGCGGCTCCTTTGTGCGGCTTGCGGTGCATGTGCTCCAAGGATATCCCAGCGGCGGACGTCCGATGCATGCCGACGGAATTGCTGATGTTCTTGCTGTTGGCCGCGGCTGTTTGCGAACGCGACGGTGCCGTTGGGGCATTGCTATAAGTCAGCAAATGAGCAATTTGGCCGTCCAAGCAGTCGCAAAGCAAAATGGAAGTCCCGCGCCGTCAAGCAGTTTTGCCACTGCTGCACTACATAACCACAGTTAAACGCGGCAATTCGCTCTTGTACAGTCTTAACCGTGATCACACGTCATTAGTAGCTCAGAGGTTAGGGCGGTGACTGAATGGCTCGGTACAAAGGCGAGAATAGGGCATGGGAAGGAGCCGCTCGGCTGCTCGCAAATCCGGCGCGCGGACGTGAAGGTGTGCGAGACCCCCTAAGCACGTGGCCGAGATTGGCGGGTGGAGCCTGCGCCAAGTCCAGAAGTGGTGCGCGGACGGGACGCTCCCCGCGATGATGATCGGCGGCACCTGGGCGATCAGCGGGCAGAAAATCTGCGACATGCTCGGCATTGAGGACTAGCGATGCCTATGGAAGCATTCAAGGAAAATGACACCGGTGGCCGTATACTTGGCGGCGGGGCCACCGGCGGCGAGTGGACAGGCCGGGGGCCTGTCGTGGCTGCATCTTACAGCTCGGTCACGGGGAGCGCCGCCTCGCAGCTCGATTGCGGGGTGAGCCAGCATGAACGATAAGGAGAAGGCCGACTTGGCGTTCCTCTCTATGGAGCCGCCCAAGAACTACGAGACTTGGAAGAACATCGGCATCAGCTACGAGGCCGCTGGAGGCGACCACGACACGTTCCTTAGCTGGTGCTCCCACGACCCCGAGAAGTACGACGAGGCCGTTACCCGCAAGCTCTTCGAGCATGTGGACGAGGGCGGTAGGATCACGGCGGGCACGCTCTTCTGGCATGCGGCGAACGCAGGCTGAAAGAGCACGGGCGACCATACAAGCGGAGCGCTTTGCACGGCCTCCGGCGGCCAGGACCTCTCCGGATTGCCGTACTTGGAGCAGGCGATCAAGCAAATCGAGGCCAAGGCGTTTTACCTGCACTTCTGCTGTTTACGGGAAGCAAACAGCCGTTCGGTGACGTTTTCAAGCTCAGGTCTCCAATCCCTCTGATTGCTGCTAATCTATAAAGTTAGCGAGTTGAATTCTTTTCGAGTTTGTGACGCTCGCATACGGTCATTCTAGGACGCCGAAGGGGTGATTGCGATGAGCGTTGATAGTTCCACGGAGGATAAGGCTCAGAGCGCCTCCATTGGTGCTGTGGATTTGTTTTGCGGGGTCGGGGGCCTGACCTACGGTTTACGCACCGCTGGCATCGATGTGGTGGCTGGGTTTGACCTCGATTCCTCTTGCCAGTACGCCTACGATGCGAACAACGGCAAGGACAAGTTCATCTGCAAGAACATCGCCGAGGTCACCGGGGAGGAAGTCAAGGAGCTCCTGAAGGACTTTGACATCAAAGTCTTGGTAGGGTGCGCTCCTTGCCAGCCCTTCTCGAAGCACCGCAAGGACAAGAAGCATCGCGAGAAGCACAAGGACTGGGGGTTGCTTGCGCAGTTTGGGAGGCTTGTACGTGAAGTGCAGCCAGATTACGTGTCCATGGAGAACGTGCCCGAGCTCGAGAAGGAGAGCATCTTCTCTGGTTTCTTGAACACGCTTAAGGAGTCCGGATACTCGGTGGAATACAGCGTCGTAAAGGCTGAGGAGTACGGTGTGCCCCAGCATCGGCGGCGATTGATTCTGCTAGCTTCTAGAAATGGGTCCATCAGCTTGATTGACCCTACGAATGATAACGCTCATGCTGTTACGGTTCGGCAGGCAATAGGTGCGCTGCCTGCCGTGAGCGCTGGCGGCTCTTGCAGGGGGGACTCTCTGCAAACGGCGTCGGCGCTATCAGAACTAAACTTGAAGCGCATTAAGGCTTCGACGCCTAATGGCACGTGGCGAGATTGGCCTGAGGATCTGAGGCTTGATTGTCATAAAAAGGCTGCTGGCCAAACGTACCCTGCGGTCTACGGGAGGATGGCTTGGGACGAGACGTCCCCAACTATAACTACGCAGTTCTATATGTACGGTACGGGCCGGTTTGGGCATCCAGAGCAAAATCGAGCCCTAACCTTGCGTGAGGGTGCCGTCTTGCAGAGCTTCCCGCAGGATTACAAGTTCATTAGGCCTGGCGAGAAGATCAGCAAGAAAGCTGTGGCACGGCATATTGGAAACGCCGTGCCACCAAAGCTCGGCGAAGCGGTTGGCAAAAGCATAATTGCCGCTTGCGTACACTAGCCCTCTTCTGATTCGGTCATACCGCGCCGATATTCACCGGCGTTGAGGTAGGTCGAAACATCCTTGCGGAGCTGCATCAAAAATGAGTCAACATGATTGACTAGCTCCGCAAGCTCCGATGTTGTCACCTGATTGCTTGCTTCTGCAAACGAAATTGATCCATGAGCTAGGTCATTCCGTCGATTCTTGATGTCTTTAAGCTCGCTCTTAATCTCATCCCTCTTGCAGTTCGCTATATCATCATGAATCGATATTCCGTGGTCATCAAAGAGCTTGAGGATTTTGTCTGCATCTAGATTTCCACCGGCGATGGTGTTCCGAACGCTGAATTGAAGTACGTTATTTTTAACAGCATGATCAAGCAACCTCTTGCTTATGGACTCGGCAGTACTATTGCTGGCTTTTGGGTCGCTCAACCCGTTATACATTTGGGTATGGTGCCAAATCGATTGAAGCTTTTCGGAAACCTCAGCGTAGCCGCAACCCTCGTCCTTTACTCTGTCGTAAATCGCCTGCATGAGATTAGTGACTGAGTACTCAATGATGTTGTAGATCATAAGCTTGACGTTGGAGCGGATGACACTGGAAACGAGGGTCACATCTGGTGTCGATGAGGGCAGGCCACTGGGATTTGCCTTTTCAGCGATTTCGTACGCTCCTCGCATTACAGCATTGTAGCGCACGCCCTCTGCACCTTGGTCAAGCGAATCGAGCAGGGTCGCGAGCGTAATCATGCTCTTGGTCTCACCAAGGCGGTCGTTGTAGACCTCTTCGTACCCCAAGTTAAAGTCATTGGAATCCATAAGGTTTACCGCTCCGCCTTCAGCTTGTTGGCAACGAAATCAATGCGAGCTTTCAACTTGGCCTTTACGTTTGCCGAGTCTGACCGCACAAGGGTCTGGAACTCTTCGCAATCAATCCAAGACATGTCTTTGCGCGAAAGGTCCTTGTCCTCCGACAACGCCACGGCAACGCCGACCGCAATAGCTTCGAAACGCGCATGAGGAGTCGTTTTTCCTGTCGGTGTCTTTTTGAAACCCCTGTCTCCCAAGCACTTCTCAACGTATTCCAACATTTCTTTGAAGCGAGCGACGAGTTCATTGCGCTTGTCAGGTGACTCGGCAAGCTCGATGTTCATGCGATTCGTGTATTCATCCAGGTAACTAGCAACGCGGTCTTTGTAACCCTCGAAATCTGGGTAGCCGTCTGCATAGGCGAAGAAACGAGTGACAAGTTCCATGTCATCGTAGTGTTTGCGCGCCGTCTCGCTTAACGGGGCAAGTTTTATAAAGAGCGGATCTTTGGAGAGCTCGCTTACTAGTTTTGTAAAATCGCCGCCCATGGAGCCACGGCGAATTTCTTGCGATTTGAGCTGCTTGCCCGATGAATTGATACGACGAAAAATCTCCTGTCGGACGTCAAAGGTGGTCCCTTCCTCAAGGTAAACCACTCGAAAGCTCGCGTTATCGAATCTTCTTTGTACTTCTATGGGAAGTTCTGAATAGGTCTTTCCGTTGACAGATGTAAGGATGTCTAGATTGCACAAGGTTAAATCGCCTCTGGCAAAGTTCACCAAGGCGTTCATCCTTTGCGCTCCATCAACGATTTCCGTTCTGCCATCTTCAGCATCGGCAAAGAACATGTAGGGAATGGGCAGGCCAATTAGCACAGACTCAATAAAGTAGCTGCAGTCAACGTCCGTCCAGACGAAGTTCCGTTGATAGTCAAGCGGAATGTAGAATGCATCAGCATTGAACTTATTGATGAGGTATTCCGCAACGTATTCGCGAGTGCTGAATCGCACATCCTTTTTCTTGTCGCGAATCTGTTCGGAAATCTCGATCGTCTCACTTTGTTGATCAGTCAATCGCCTTCACCTCAATCTATAGCAGGACGAAGCCAACTTAGGTCTGACTGGCTGTGGGATGCGAAGCCCTCTCCCATAACCAATGCTGCACTCTAATGATACCAGCAGATGCCTGGCATTAGAGTCGTGCCCCTCTGCCACTTTGTGACGCCCGTCTAGGCTGCTCGTATCGAGTAACTGGGCGGGCGCCTTGTTGTGCCTGCCGCGATTTGAAAGCAGGATACATGGACGGTGAGACTCATGGCGACGAGGCGGCGAAGGTCGAGCTCGCGGAAGGGCAAGAGGACGCGAGGTCGGCAGAGGTGGCGGACGCCCTTCGCTCGGGGATCGAAGCGGTGGAGGGCGCAGCAGCCGACGAGCGCGTGGAGTACTGAGCTCAGGCTCGCTGGGGCGCGGAGCGTCAAGGCCGCGCGTGCCCTTCTCGACGAACACGGGGGCGACGTGGGCGCGCTCAAGGAGGCGGAGCCCTGACTCTTCTCGGTCTCCCCGCGTCCGCTGGGACCACGGGGCTGCCAAACGCGGGAGCCGCTGTTTGTGTCGACGACAAGCTGAACATTGTGGCGCGACCAAATTGAGCACTTTGGCAAACACGCCGCGTTAACCTATCCCACCGCCTTGCCGAGTATGAGCGTCGCCTCCATACGGTGACTCGCGCCGGTGAACTCGACCAGGCGGCCGTGGTGGACGATGCGGTCGATCATCGCCGCCGCCATCTTGTCGTCCCCCAGGACCGTGCCCCACTTGCTGAACTCAATGTTTGTGGTGATGACCAGGCTGTGCCTCTCGTAGCAGTCCGACACCCCCTGGAACAGCAGCCTCGCGTTGTCGAGGTCCAGCGGCACGTAGCCGAACTCGTCCAGGATGACCAGGTCGTTTCTGGCGATGTCCCTCATCGCCGCCTCCAGCGAGTGCTCGCGCGCCGCCTTTTGGGATACATTTGGGATACAGCGCTATATACAAGAAACCGGTCTACCGCATTTCCGCAGGTAGACCGGTTGAACAATTGGTGGGCGTTAGAAGATTTGAACTTCTGACCTCTTCCGTGTCAGGGAAGCGCTCTCCCCCTGAGCTAAACGCCCGATCAAGGGTGCGCAAGCGCGCAAGGGATAATATAACGGAGCCTGAACTCGGTGGCAAGAACATTTTTAAAAATCGCTTACATTGTGGAATTCGGGGGCTTTGTCATATCCATTTCAAAAAAGCCTGCTGCCGCGATTTGGCTATCGCATAATGCAGAGCCATTACGGTATCGAGCTATGGAAAGACGCCTGCGGAATTGTCCAACCGATAAGCGGACAAGCCTCCAGCTGGTGACTTCGCCGTGGTAAGGTAAGCCGAATTGTTTCCAGGCTGTTTCGGGGGAGTGGAATGAGCAAAGAGTGTGTCGAGCAGGTCGAAGGCACAGGGGCTTCGGTGCCGATGACCGATATATCGAACATTGATGTGCCCGAGGGCACCGACGAGCTCAGCCGCAACACCCGTCGCGCCTGGCGCGAGCGCCTTAACGATGCGTCGTCGCGCAAGATGATCACGGGCGTCTTGGCTACGCTGGTGGGCGGTTCGTTTTGGGGCTTCTCGGGCACCAGCGCGAGCTTTCTGTTCGATACCTACCACGTCGACACCTTGTGGCTTATGAGCGTGCGTCAGATTCTCGCCGGTCTACTCTTTATGGCCGTGGTTGTTACGCGCGACCGCGAGCGCCTGATTAAGCTCTGGACCACACCCCCCGATCGCAAGCAGCTGCTGCTCTTTACCGCCTTTGGCCTGCTGTTCAACCAGTTTTGCTATCTTTCGGCCGTGCGCCTGACGAACGCCGGAACCGCGACGGTGCTCCAGTGCCTGCAGCTCGTTATCATCATGGGCTACGCCTGCGTGACCGATCGCCGTATGCCGCGTACTCGCGAAGTCATCGGCATTGGCCTGGCTCTGGGTGGAACCTTTTTAATCGCCACCGGCGGCGACCCCACCAGCCTGAATATTTCGCCGCTTGGCCTGGCAGCAGGTCTTATGTGTGCGGTCAGCGCCGCGTGTATGGCGGTGATTCCCGCCAAGATCCTGCCCGAATACGGCAGCCCCATCGTCACGGGTTCGGCAATGCTCACGGCGGGCGTGGCCTC
>CABVAS010000029.1 GCA_902496375.1 uncultured Collinsella sp. | reverse complement strand
CAAACAGCCCCGGCGGGGGTCCTGTGTAGTCACCCTTTAGGCGGAACTCTCCTAATTATTTGGATGAGTCGTTTACTTACTTGTACTGTTACCGTCTTCCCGCTCTTGTTGGGGTATGCTTTGTTCGTATGTAAACGTATGACATGTTGATGGGGGAGGGTGCTATGGCTCGCGAGAGTGCTCGTTCTAAGGATACGGCTAAGCCTGGCATCAAGGAAGTTGCGGCGGTGGCGGGGGTTTCGCCTACTACGGTATCTCGTGTGCTTAATAATCGTGGCTATATTAGCCAAGAGACCCGCGATAAGGTCCATGCCGCGATGAAACGCATCAACTATACGCCCAACGATATCGCTCGTGCCATGCTCAACGGTCGCCTGAATCTTATCGGTATGATCGTCCCCTATGTCAGCAGTCCGTTTCATGCCCAAGTGGTTCAAGTCATTGAGCATACCCTGGCCGAAAACGGTTTTAAGATGCTGCTGTGCAATAGCGCCAATCGACCCGAGCTTGAGCGCTCTTATATCGACATGCTTCGACGCAATATGGTTGATGGCGTCATCGTCAACTCGCTTAATATCGGTGCCGAGGCGTATGCCGAGATGGGCTTGAGTCTGGTTGGTATCGACTGCGACCTTGGCGAGGCCTCTGTTCAGATTGCGAGCGACAGCTATGGCATCGGCGAACTTGCTACGCGTCGTCTTATCGATGACGGGTGTTCGCGCATCTTGTGCCTGCGCAACAATAGCCGCATGCGCATGCCTGCCAATAAGCGTACCGATGCCTACCACGATGTTGTGGAGCAGGCCGGTTTGCCCGCGCTTGTCCGTGAGGTCGAGTTCGTTAAGTCCGATGACGAAAAGAGTGCGGTCGTTGCGAAGATCCTCGATGAGAACCCCGATATTGACGGCATCTTTGCGGGAGACGACACGATGGCGGCTATCTGTCTTAACGTGATGAAGCAGCGCGGCTTGAGCGCTCCGGACGATATTAAGGTCGTGGGCGCGGATGGCGCCCGCCGCACTATGACGTTTATGCCTGACTTAACAACCGTTCGTCAAGATATCGATCGCATCGGAGAGCTCGCGGCGCAATCCATCATCGCTCTTGTTAACGGTGAAAAGCCCGAATCGAATACCAAGCTCCCCGTTGAACTCATTGAGGGCAAAACCGCGTAGTTCATCCCGTGCCAAAAGAATTCCTCAAACGCCTCTGATGACCGTTCGCCGGCATATGTCAACCGTTTGCCGACGACTGGAACTGCGAAAAGACGTATTGGTGTGAAAACGTTTGACATATGAAAACGATTGACATATCTTGCAGTTGTACCGAGTTAGTATCACGTGGGAAGGAAGTCTCGGATGCACAAGGTGTATTACCAGCCTGAGGGAATTTGGGTGGGCGACATCATGCCGTACGGCGAGGACGGCACGTTCTATCTCTATCATCAGCGTGACACGCGAAACCCCGGACCTTTCGGAGAGCCGTTTGGCTGGGCACTCGCGACAACCAAGGACTTCGTCAATTACAAAGACTTTGGCGAGAGCCTTGAGCGTGGCGGCGACGAGGAAGTCGACCAGTATGTTTATGCCGGCACGGTGTTTAAGGTGGGCGACAAGTACCATGCGCTCTACACTGGTTGCAATCGCGATAAGGTCAAGGCACGCTTGATGAAGCAGGTTCTTCTTCACGCAACGAGTGACGACGCCGTCAAGTGGGAGAAGAACATCGCCGAGACGCTGCTTCCGCCCCAGGAGGGTTACGATGACCGCAACTGGCGCGATCCCTTTGTGCTTTGGGATGAGGAGAACGAAGAGTACATGCTCATCCTCGGCACGCGCGTGGGCGAGGACAAGCGTCTGATGACCGGGCGTCTGGTCAAGTTCACCTCCAAGGACCTGGATACCTGGGAGTTCCAGGGCGACTGGTGGAATCCGGGCCTTTACACCATGTTCGAGATGCCTGATCTCTTTAAGATGGGCGACTGGTGGTATCTGGTGTTCTCCGAGTACAGTGATGGCAACAAGACCCGTTACCGCATGTCTCGCTCCATCAACGGTCCTTGGATCACTCCTGCTGACGATTCATTCGATGGCCGCGCGTACTATGCCGCGCGTACCGCATTTGATGGCGAGCGCCGCGTTCTCTTTGGTTGGGTTCCTACGCGTGACGAGGGTGGCGATCCCAGCTCTTACCTGTGGGGTGGCACCTTTATGCCTCTCGAGATCGTTCAGCGTGCCGACGGAACGCTCGGCACCAAGCTCCCTGACAGCATGCTTGGCGCCTTTGGCGAGGCTAAGGCAGTCGAGGCCTTTGAGCTTTCCTGCGAGTCGGGCAAGGTCGAGCAGGTGCTCGCCGCGGATGCCGGTTCCACCTATATGCTCGATGCCGACATCGAGCTCGCCGGAGACGCTGCCGGCTTCTCGGTGAAGCTTGCCGAGGACGCCGAGTCCGGTCTTGCCTATGAGTTCCGCGCCAACCTGCGTGAGGGCAAGCTCGAGTTTACGGCGGCCCCCCAGTATCCGTGGTTCCAGGTCAACAACATGGGCCTCGAGCGTCCGTTGTTCTTTAAGGGCGAGGGCACTCATCATGTGCGCCTGGTCGTTGACGACGATATCGCGACCATCTTTGTCGATGATGTTGCGCTCAACGCTCGCTTCTGCAATAAGCAGGGCCAGGGTGTGGCACTGACGGTCACCGACGGTACGCTCAAGTGCGCAAATGCAACGATCGCGTCTCTGTAATGGCATCAAAACGTTTTATGATTTCGTAAGGGAATGGAGAGGAACATGGACTACAAAGTAGTGTCTCAGCAAGTCGTCGATAACGTCGGCGGTCTGGAGAACATCGAGGGCGCCACGCATTGCGTTACGCGTCTGCGTCTGGTGCTCAAGGATACGAGCAAGTACAACAAGGCCGAGCTCGAGAACATCGATGGCGTCAAGGGCGTGCTGTACAACAGCGGCCAGCTCATGATCATCTTCGGTACCGGTACCGTCAACAAGGTCTACGATGAGTTTATGGCTCTGACGGGCGTTAAGGAGATCAGCGCTTCCGAGGTCAAGGGCGCCGAGGCGGACAAGAAGGGCAAGTTCTTCTCGGTCCTCAAGGTATTCTCGGATATCTTTATCCCCATCATTCCCGCTTTCGTCGGCGCTGCTATCATCATCGGCCTTAAGTCGCTGATCGTTGCCAACGGCCTCTTTGGCATGGAGGGCAGCCTTGCCGACCACAGCGAGTTCCTCAAGAACCTCGCAAGCTTCTTTGCCATTATCGCCACCACGTTTGACTACCTGCCTGTCCTGGTTATGTACAGCGCGGTGAAGCGTTTTGGCGGTAACCCGATTCTGGGCATCCTCGTCGGTATCGTCATGGTTCACCCGAGCCTTATGAACCGCAACACGTTCGTTATGGATCCGACGGGTGCTGAGTACTGGAACTTTGGTCCGCTCTCCATTCCCATGGTTGCTTTCCAGGGCGGCGTGTTCCCTGCAATCCTGACTGCCTGGTTTATGGCCAAGGTCGAAAAGATTGCCCAGAAGTACATCCCCGAGGTCGTTTCGTTCGTCTTTGTCCCGACCGTTACCCTGATTCTTGCTAACGTCGCCCTGTTCACCGTGTTCGGCCCGCTCGGCAACCTGATCGGCGACGTCCTCGCCGGTGTAATCGATATCCTGTACAACAGGATGGGCGTCTTCGGTGCCTTTGTCTTTGCCGCATTCCTGCAGCCGCTCGTCGTTACCGGTACGCATCAGTTCATCCAGGGTATCGAGGCAAACCTCGTCGCCACGACTGGCTTCAACTACATCCAGGCCATCTGGTCGGTTTCCATCATCGCCCAGGGCGGCGGCGCCATCGGCATGTACCTCATTCACAAGAAGCATTCCAAAGAGCGCAACATCTGCATGTCGTCCTTTATCCCGACGCTGGTCGGTATCTCCGAGCCCGCAATCTTTGCTGCAAACATGCGCTACTCGATCATCCCGTTCATCTGCGCTTGCATCGGTGCAGGCTGCGGCGGTGCCTTCGTGAAGCTCTTTGAGGTGCGCGCCATCGGTCAGGGTCTGACCGGCGTGCTTGGCCTGCTCATCGTCACGCCCGAGACGCTCGTGTGGTATGTGGCTGGCAATCTCATCGCCTTTATCGTGCCGATCGTCTTGATCTTTGCCTACAACAAGGCAAAGGGCGTGCCGACCACTGATGAAGAGGGCGCTGGTGCTGGCTTCGATGTCAGCTTCTAGTTGAGCCGTTCAGCGTAATCTGAGGATAAGTCCATTTGGGGAAGGGCGTTCGGCTCGTGTGAGTCGAGCGTCCTTCCCCATAGACGAGAAAGTCAACGGCGATGTTTAATCAAAAAAATAAGGTGACACGCGCGGACTATGAGCAGTGGCGTGCCGGACAGGATGAGACGGCGGGTCGCATCGCGTCCGACCCCGATAGGCTCCTGTTCCATGTGGAGCCTGAGCTTGGCTGGCTCAACGACCCCAACGGTTTGGTGCAGATCGGTGATACGTATCACATCTATCACCAATACGATCCATTCGATGCTGCGCATGGCGGTCCAGTGCTTTGGAATCATCTGACAACAAAGGATTTTGTGACGTACGAGAATCGCGGCCCTGTGCTGTTCCCCGATTCCGATTTGGATTCGAGCGGAGCGTATTCTGGTTCTGCCTTTGTACACGACGGCAAGATTCACTACTTCTATACCGGCAACGTCAAGCATTTTGACCGCGATGATTACGACTACGTGTTGACGGGCCGTGAGCAAAACCAGATTCATGTGGTTGCCGAGAACCCCGACGAATTGGGCGAGAAGCGCATAACTGTTGGGCCGGTCGATTACCCCGACGATATCGGTACGCACGTGCGTGATCCCAAAATCCTTGAACACGATGGTATCTACTACATGGTTCTGGGCGCTCGTACGAAAGACGACCGCGGCTGCGTGCTTGTCTATACCTCGAGCGATCTAGAGGACTGGAGCTATGCGACGCGCATTGAGTTGGGCGAGAAGTTTGGCTTTATGTGGGAGTGCCCCGATCTGTTTGAGCTCGATGGTGAGCTTATTCTCGTTTGCTGTCCGCAGGGTGTGTCCGCCGATGGATGGCGTTACCGCAATCCGCACCAGTGCGTGTGGTTTCCCATCGAGGCCGATTGGGAGGCGCCGAGTTTTAAGATCGCCGGGCAGGGCATGCCCCCGATGGTCGATGCCGGCTTTGATTTCTACGCACCGCAGTCTTTTGAGGATGCTGCGGGTCGGCGTTTGATGATCGGGTGGTCGGGTTGCCCCGATGCGACGGCAAAAAGCCCGACGGTGGCACGCGGGTGGCAGTGCGCGTTGACGGTGCCGAGAGAACTGAGCATGCGCGATGGTAAGCTCTGTCAGCAGCCGGTGCACGAGATTGAGAGGATGCGCGGCGACTGCGTTTGCGCGACAGGCGGTGAAACCGTTGAGGAGCCGGGCCGCCTGTTTGATCTTGTGGTTTCCTGTGAGGGCGCCCAGGTGATCGAGCTCGAAATCCGCAAGGGTGTCTTTGTGCGCTATGCAGACGGGATGCTTACCCTCGACATGGGTGACGAAGGCTATGGGCGCGACCAGAGGTCGATCGAGCTCAGCGAGCTTCGCGACCTGCGCGTGCTTTCGGACACTACGATGGTCGAGATTTTTGCAAATGGCGGCGAGGCAGCACTTACGAGCCGGACCTATTCGCCGGCGGTTCCGACGATGGAGCTGCACGCCGAGGGTGCGGTATCGATGAATTTCTACCGCCTCGTGCATTAACCGTGCATGGAGTACGATTGGACTTGCTGGGCGGAATGTGTCGCAGTTACCGCGGCCAGCTACCGTTTATCGCGTATAGCGACCGTTTGCGGAATAAGTAACACTCCTTAATAAACCGTGTAGAATCTCAGGATGCACGGAGTTTTCCAGGGAGACGCTGTCCTTTGTTGTGTGCAAGGGGCGGCGTCTCTTTGGCGCTTGGACGCTGTTGTGCAACAGTGCGGCGGCGCGTGCCATGTATTGAAAAGCCAATGTTGAGATGGGTCGTGATAAGAATGGGCAAATACGTAATCGTGGTTGAATCTGGTTCGGATGTGACGCCGGAGCTCTGCGAGCGCTACGGCATCGTGCGCGTGCCCATGCATGTCACGATTGGTGACGAGACCGTCGAGGACGGCTCGATCGATCCGCTTGAGATTTACTCGCGCTGCAACGAGTTTGGTGTGATGCCCAAGACCAGCGGCTGTGCGCCGGCAGATTTTGCGCACGTATATGACCGTATCCATGCCGAGCAGCCCGATGCGACCATTCTGCATCTTGCGTACTCCGAGGCCACGACCTGCTCGCATCAATCATCGAAGATCGCCGCCAAGGGTCGCGACTACGTCTACTCCATGGACACGCGCTTTGTCTCGGTGGGGCAGTCGCTCGTTGTCGTCGAGACCGCCAAATACATCGAGACTCACCCCAATGCCACCGTCGACGAGATCTTCGCCTTCGCGAACTCCGTCATGGACCGCGTGCTGCTGGGCTTTGTTCCTACGGACCTTGCCTTCCTTAAGGCGGGCGGTCGCTTGTCCAACGTCGCGTTCCTGGGCGCCCATCTGCTCAAGATTAAGCCCTGCATTGAGGTGACGGGCGGTAAGTTCGTGGCGACCAAGAAGTTCCGCGGTTCTATGCTCAAGTGCGCCCGCGCCTTCATTGACCACATGGTTGCGAAGGGCGAGATTGACTACTCGCACATTGGCCTGGCGTATTCGGTGGGCCTTTCCCAGGAGCTGCGCGATGACATGGAAGTCTATGCGCATGACCTGGGCTTTAAGGACGTTACCTGGACTCAGGTCGGCGGCGTGATCTCGAGCCATTGCGGCCCGACCGCCTTCGGTGCGGTGCTCACGCTTAAGGCGTAAAGGCCGCAGGCGAGCGTTCTTCAGCCTGACATCTCGACGTAGACCCCAGCCATGGTGATGGGGGATAGATTAAAACGTGCCGTTCTAGTCTGAGACGTTTAAACGCAAACGCATGGGCTAGAATGGCTCTGGCATTTTAATTGGTTGCATCCAAGGAGAGGCAAGGTAGCGCGAATGGCAGAAATGACGCTTGAGGGTGTGGACGCTCGTCCCGAGGACTCTGCGTTTGCCCTTGGCCGCGTGCATTCAATCGAGACGATGGGAACGGTCGACGGACCCGGCATCCGCTTTGTGGTGTTTGTTCAGGGCTGTCCCATGCGCTGCGCGTATTGCCACAATCCCGATACCTGGTCGGTCAACGGCGGCACCATGGTGACCGTCGAACACCTGATGGATGAGTTCCAGAGTAACCACGAGTTCTATCGCAGCGGTGGAATTACGGTGTCCGGCGGCGAGCCGCTCCTGCAGCCCGAGTTTTTGGCCGACCTGTTCCGTGCAATGCACAACAACCCCGATGGCCGCGTGCATACCTGCCTTGACAGCTGCGGGTATGCGTTTGATCCCGGCCATCCCGAGAAGTTTGATGCCGTGCTCAACGAGACCGACATGGTGCTGCTCGACATCAAACATGCCGATCCGGCTGAGCATAAAAAGCTGACCGGCTGCGATCCTGCACGTATCCTGGCGTTTGGCGATGAGCTTGCCCGTCGCAAGATCAAGGTCGTTATCCGCCACGTGGTTGTGCCGGGCATTACCGACACGGTGGAGGAGTGCGAGAAGCTCGGTCGCCTCATCGCTCCATGGCACAACGTGGTGGGCCTGGAAATGCTGCCGTATCACACGATGGGTGTCGTCAAGTACGAGCAACTGGGCATTCCCTATAAGCTCGAGGGCGTGCCCCAGATGGATACCGCGCGCATGCCCGAGCTGCGCAATGCCGTTATGACCGGCATGAAAAAGCGCCGTGCGGAGCTCAGGTCGGCCATCGGCTAACAAGCTATTTTTGCCCCTTTATGATACCCGAGCTGTACTGACTTGAAAAAGCGCCGCGCGGAACTCAAAAACGCCATCGGCTAGCGTGCCATTTTCGCTCCCCAAGGGCACTCATTGGGGACAGACTTAAATGAGTGCCCCTGGGCACCTAGTTGATTGCTAAAGAGCCCCGTCCTTAAAAGACTGCTCTCTGGGTTGCGGTGAGATGCGCAACAGAATCGTGCCATTTGGATAAATACGCTTGTGGTTTCTTTAAAGACACCTTAAACGCCGCTGAATATCTTTGGAAAGAAATGCCTGCTCGGTATCATACTGCTCGTATATAAACGGTGGCAGTCAGGAGACCACGTGCGAAACATCGCATCGCGGGACGAGTATGTGCCGCAGCATGGCAGCAGATATAAGACGAAGGGCACGTCTTCGCGTGGCCTTGCCGGCGCTCGCATCCGCGTGAGGAAGATTGCCGCCATTGGGATGCTAACGTCGGCGGTTATTATCCTCGGAATTACCGTTAAAACCTACGCCTCGGAGCGAACGGTGCGCCCAGATGCGTCAACGGTGCAGCTGCAAAACGAGAAGGTTTCAAAGTCCAAAGCGTCGGCAGATCAAGCTCTGTCGACGGCAGATCTCAAGACGAGACTTTCGAAGGTGGACTTCAACGATATCCCTTCGGGTGATACCGTTCGGACCTTCTCGTTGGTGGATAACAAGACTCCTGCCTTGGAGGATGAGAGCCTTGCCTCGCTCCAGGATGCCCTGTGTCGGGCGCAGGAGCTGGGCGACGTGGGTGTAGTGTTCTACGACCTATCGAGCGGTAGGGGCGTGACGTATAACGCCGATGTCGAGGTGTATGGAGCGAGCAGCTACAAAGCGCTGTATGCGCTCTATATTTGCGAGACGTTGGTCGAATCGGGGCGGGTGTCGCTCGATGGGCCTTTAGCCACGTATGGTGGTTGCAGCATGGGCTGGCAGACGGTGCGCGACCTTATCGAGAATGCCGTCGCCAACTCAGACAACGATTCGTTTATCGCGTTACGCGCGGCGTTTGACCATGATGGCTATGAGGATTGGATTGCCAATCTGGGTGTTGATGACGAAACGGCACTGAATCCGATGAGTGATTTTCCGACCTACTGCCCGCGCACTTCTGCGAGGTTATGGCGCGAGATGAGCGAGTATCTGAGCATGGATACCGAGACTTCACAGTGGTTGTCGGGCCTTCTGGCATCAACATCGCGCTCGTTTATTCGCGATGGCATTGCGGACGAGCAGGTTTTGGTGCGCAACAAGGCAGGCTGGATTAGCGAGGATGGTTACTATTCGACATGCGATGCAGGCCTCATCGACATCGATGGCCGTACCTATGTCATGAGCGTCATGACATCGATGCCATGGAGTGACCGTTCGAGCGAGGTTACGGCCGCGATTGCAAAGGCTCTGTTTGATACGCGAGCTGCACTGGCTTAGCGTGTTCGTTTGGCGAGGTCAAACAAAATGCTGGTACCATACCTTGGTTGAGAATTTCGTATAGGTTTGGGGAATGGTATGGCTACCATCGCGATTATCGGTGCGCTCGAAAAAGAGATCATGCAGATTAAGGAAGAGCTGAGCGACGTTTGCGAGGCACGGGAGGCAGGCTTGACCGTTGTGAGCGGTGAGCTCGACGGCCTGACAGTTGTCGCCACAACGGCGGGCATGGGCACGGTGAACGCCGCCGCTGCAACACAGCACCTCATTAGCAAGTATGCTCCGCAGGCTGTTGTGTTTTCGGGCATTGCGGGCGGTTTGAACCCCAAGCTCCATATCGACGACGTGGTCATTGGCAAACGCCTACGCTATCTGGATACCGATACCGCGCTTATCGCCGAGTCCGCACCGGGGCTCGAGGAGTTTGGCTCGACGCCCGCGCTGGTCGATATTGCCGCCGACGTGCTTGCTGAGCGTGGGTTTGTTGACGCTTCGAAAAATGCAGTCGCTTCGAACGAGGGCACCAAGCAGTTCCTGGTCGGCACGATTGCCACGGGTAACCGCTTTGTGACGGGCGCCACCATGCGCAATGACGCTATCGAGGCGACGCATGCCGATTGTGTCGGCATGGAGGGCGCGGCAATTGCCCATGTCGCAACCAAAAATGGTGTCGATTGCCTGGTGTTGCGCGCTATCAGCGATAATTGTGACGAGGCGTACGATGCAATTTGCGAGCGCGAGTTCGATCTGTTCGAGTACGCGCGTGTCGCAAGTGACATCACGCTCGATATCGTCCGCCGCATTGCCGCTGCGCAATAGCGCGTCTATTTGTAAGAACCTACGACCAAGGAGCGTCCATGGCCGATTCCATTAACTACCAGCTTGCCAAGTTCGTCGCCAGCTATGGCAAGGTTTCGCAGATTCCCGAGTCCACCTGCCCCGAGGTGAGCTTTGTCGGCCGCTCCAACGTGGGCAAGTCGTCGATTATGAACAAGCTATTTGGCCGCAAGAACCTAGTCAAGGTTTCCAGTACGCCGGGCAAGACGAGCAACATCAACTTCTTTGAGGCCGATGACGTGCATTTCGTGGACCTGCCGGGTTACGGTTTCGCCCGTCGCTCCAAGGCCGAGCGCGACCGCTGGGCCGAGCTTATCGGCGACTTTTTCGACTCCGAGCGCAGCTTTAACTTGGTGGTCTCGCTGGTGGACATTCGTCACGACCCCAGCAAGCTCGACCACGACATGATCGACTACCTACAGGGCAACGAGTTCAACTTTATCGTTTGCCTCACCAAAGCCGACAAGCTCAGCCGCACCCAGCAGGCCCGCCAAGCAGCAGCCATCAAAAAGCAGCTCAACGTCCCGGCCGAGAATGTAATCATTACAAGCTCCCAAACCGGCACCGGCATCGACGAACTCAAGCGCCGCATCGCCGAGGCCTGCCTCTAGTAAGGGCTCCAGCCTAGCAAGAGCCCCTACCAATAAAAAGCCAAACTATCAGCCTGGCGCCCCTTCAAAGCGTGGGTCCCTGTAGACATCGCTAGCCACGTTGCCATAGGGCCACCCAGGGGCATCCCCTTAAAAACATTCCGCAGCACGAGGCCCGCTTATCCGTAGCTCCGAAGGAGCAGGATAAGCGGGCCTCAAGTGCGAGGACGTTTTTAAGGGGATGCCCCTGGGTGGCCCGGACAGACCGATCGGCGATGTCTACAGGTACTCGATTTGAGCGCCTTCCGTGTCGCACGTCAGAATGTGCGTGTCGCACTTGGGGAACTGCTCACGCAGCTTGACCTGCAGGAACTTTGCCACGATGGTATCGTCGGTCACAGCCATGAGGGTCGAGCCCGAACCGCTGATCCAGATGGTCTTGGCACCGCCGTTAAGGCAGGTGTCGCGCACGGCGTTGTAGTCGGGGATGAGGCGGCGGCGATAGGGCTCCTGGATGCGGTCGTCGTTGGCGGCGGCAATCAGGTCAAGGTCGCCGGTCTCCAGACCGCGCGTCATGCCGGCGATGCGGCCCATCTGCCACACGGCGGTGGAGAGTGGAATCTCCTGCGGCACAACCTTGCGCGCCTCGCTCGTATGCACCTCGTAGGGTGGAATCACAGTAATAAAACGAAGCTTGTCGCTTACCTCGTAGCGCAGACACTGGGGGAGCGAATCGGTCGGCGTAAAGGAGCAGACGGCGCCGCCCAGGATAGCGGGGGCGACGTTATCGGGATGGCCCTCGACCTCGGTGGCGATGCGGACGAGCTCGGCGCGGTCGACGGTGTGGCCTGTCAGCGCGGCGGCAGCCATAATGCCAGCGACGACGCAGGTGGAGCTGGAACCCAGGCCGCGGGCGACGGGCACATCGGTCTGAATGTCGATGGCGACGGGGAAGGCCGGCTCGCCCCATGCGGCCAGTGCATCGACAAAGCTCACGTAGACCAGGTTGTTCTCGTTTTGGAATTCCTCGGGGCATCCGGTGATGGTGAGCTTGTCGGCGCGCTCAAAGGTAAAGTGCGAGTAGAGGCTTACGGCCATGCCGAGGGTGTCGTAGCCGATGCCTAGGTTGGCGCTGGTTGCTGGGACGGTGATTTTGATCATGTGGGTCCTCCTGGGCGGGTCTGGCCGTTTAGTTCGCTGCTCGGGCAGTCCTGGCTCGCTCGGAAAGCACATTAAGTGCTTTCCGGCTCGTGCGGAACTCGCGACGAA
>CABVAS010000028.1 GCA_902496375.1 uncultured Collinsella sp. | reverse complement strand
CTGCGCAAGACGAAGGCCACATTAAGTGGCCTTCTTTGCGTGCGGAACTCGCGATGAACTTCGTGCCCCGCCGTCCGGGAGGACGCCTCTTTATTGATGGGAGGCCTGATAGGTCGATGGTTCCGTGTCCGGATGCGTCCAAAGTGGGACGGGCTTTCCGGATGGGCAGGCTTTCGAAAAATGCGTCCCGGAATTTGCCTTTGGAATGGGACGTAGTTTCCCGTTGAGGTGCTTTGCGGAAAGTGCATCCCACTCTGGGCGGTCGAAGTGGGACACACTTTCCCAAAGGCGCTCCAACGGGAAATTGCGTCCCATTATTCGGTCAAGAAACGGGATGCATTTTCCCAATGAGAGCAAAACCGGAAAATGCATCCCACAATCAGCCCTCAAAGTGGGACGCCGTTTCCCAATGAGGCTCAAGCGGAAAATGCATCCCGGAATTTGCGCTCAAAGTGGGATGCGGTTTCCGGTTGAGGGTCTAAGGGGAAAGTGCGTCCTAGAATCGACGCTTGAAATGGGGTGCAGTTTCCCGATGAGGCACTCGACGGAAAATACATCCCAGAAATGGCCTTTGAGCTGGGATAAGATTTCCGCGGCATCTCGGATTCTCAAAAATGAGACACGCCGTTGGCGAAAATGAGACACGTGATATCGGGCATCGGATGTATCATTTGCAAAAATGAGTCCACTCCACTCGAATAAAGCGAGGTCCCTCATGTACGTTCCACACCCCCGTATCCGTAGGCTGTCGAAAATCCCGCTTGTTGGGACGGCGGCGCTTGCTGCGTTGATCGCCACGAGCGTCGCCTGCTTCACGGCCACGCCCCAGGTTGCCCAGGCGGCAGACGCGCCCGCAATCACCGATATGACCGAGCAGGATTATCAAGCCCTGGGTCTGGGCACGAGCGAGGACATTCCGGCCGATACCGTTGGCCCCTATTCAACTGATACCCCCACGACGTTTGCCACGCGCAGCGAGGTCTATATGGCAGCTAACGGTAGCCATGGCAATCGCTACACTCTGCGCGACAAGCTCGAGAACGTCGAGCGCGGTGACATTGGCGGCAGCAGCAAACTCACCGATGGCTATGGAAGTGTGTGGGGCGCCGCAAAGTTCTGGCAAAACGTCAACAACTTCGATACGAACAGCGATCTCTACAAGCATAGCGACTACGGTGGCGGCACCTGGTCGTACCTAAGCAACAATGAGTCTTCAACAGTACTCGCCAACGACAACAACGGTTTCTCGGGCATTCACGCCACGAGTGTTGAGTTCTGCAGCGACGCCAGCACGGGCAAAAAGAGCCGCGTTGCCGAGCTCCGTGCCTACGGCGACAGTTCCTCCACGACGATTGACGGCAAGTCATACGCCGGAAAGGTTGAGCTGGTCCTCTACTCGTTTAGCAACGGGCGTACGCGCACTCTCGACACACACCTGCCGGTGACGGTCAACACTAATATGATGTACGAAGGCCGTTTTAAGTACCTGGATGCCGGTTACCTGCAAGAGCACGACGCCGTCTTTGATGTCGAGGCGGGCGATGTCGATGGCGACGGCGTCGACGAGCTTTTTGTCTACGCGGGCTGCTATGTCGACGAGAACGGCGTGCGCAAGGCTGTAGTCGACATGTATGACTTGGAGGGCGGCAACTGGAAGCAAAGCGTCGTCAAGATCGATGCCGGTAACGCCGCGGACTACACCACGCACAACAAGGGCGGGAACGACTCCTGGACGCAGCTTCAGTCAGCTTCTGTCGTTTCGCTAGCGGCCGGCGACCTCGATCGCGATTTTTGCGATGACCTCGCCATCGTGGTCTCGGCACCCTACGGCAAGAAGAATATTGATAAGTCGACGCATTGCGAGCTGTTTTCGTGGGATGCATCCAAGGGTGCGCTCGTCCATGTCGATGCTCTGGGCGACGCGGGCGCAATCTCCCTCTCCGCGAACGGCAAGACCATGGTCGCTGCGAATGCGACGTTCGGCACGTTTGCCGCCTACGATGAAGAAGGAAAGAAGACGGGTGAAACCGTCACGGGCCTTATTCTTGCGGGCTATGACTGGCAACGCAGCGCTTTTGATTACGGCGCTTCTGACGGCAGCAAGGGGCTGTACGGCGCGCTGTACCGCTACGCGTATTTTGACTCGGAGTCTGGCGAGTTCAAGCTTTCCGATTGTAAGGAATACAGAGACGGGCTCCTCGCCTCCTATGGGCTGATGCATGTGCCCAACAGCGCATGGAAGGATAGCGCTCAGGATAAGCGCTATCCGTGCACCTTGGCGCCTATTGCCCTTGCCACTGCCAACCTTGACGGCCTGTCCGAGCAGCTGGCGGTTGACGAGGTGCTCGTGGGCGGCGATGTGTTCCGCGACTTTGCCTGCAACACGGCACAGAGCGGGGCTCAGGGCTTGGGGTCCATGGTCTGAACCATGAGCATGAGCGGTCAGCAATACAACAGCAGCAACAAGCATGACCACAAGGGTATAGAACAGGTGTGGATCAGCGACGTCAAGGCGGGCAGCGTCTCGGGTTCGGACCGCTATAACGAGAGCTTTATCGCCGTGGTGGGCAAGCACCGCGACGAGGACCTGCGCAAGAACGATGACTACTATTGGATGACCGCCTCGCATTTTTCGCTCGACGAGAACGGAAAGGTGCGCCGCGGCGAGGAGCAGGTGATTAGCGAGAGCAACCGTCGCGGCACTACCTACGGCACATTTATCTCGCTCGCGCTGCCCGATGTCGACAACGACAGCGTCAAGATCACGTACAAGGACCGCTACAAGGTCTATACCAACCCGCGCGTGCTTGCCGTGCTGCAGGATGCGCCCTATGTTGAGGATCTGGAGCAGGCATACGGCTATCTGGTGTTGGGCGGCACGTCATACGGAGAGGAAAAGGGCACGGGGACATCCCAGGGCTATACCATTGGCGCCGAGTTGGGCGTTGCCGTCGAGGTGCAGACCGGTCCGCCCCTGGTCGCGATGAATGCTTCAGTCGATTTTGCCGCCGAGGGATGCTATGACTACCGGAGCGAGCGCACGGTCAGCGCAAGCGTAAGCTATGAGTCGCATGCCGGCGAGGGTGACAAGGCCGTGCTCTGCACGATTCCGATGGTCTATTACGAGTATGAGATCGAAAATGAGGAAACTGGTGGCAAGGGCGTGATGGCGGCGCCCGTGTCGCTCGGCGCGCAGACCTCGGTCGTTAATGTCGAGGCCTATGACCGCATTGCCAAACAGCACAATATGACGCCGCTCAGCTACTTTTTGACCAACCGGTCGGGAGAACCCGGAACCTATCAAACGACGCTCAACGGCGAGACTCCCGTTGGGGATTCCTTTGGCCTGGGCAAGCCTGGCGTAACGCGCGCCTACACGCACGATGGGTTTAACGGCGCCGCCGCGCAGTCGGGGGCGAGCATTGAGCAGACCATCGAAGTCGAGGAGGGCAAGGAGCAGGAGCTCGAGCTCGGCTTGACGCTGAACGGCAGCGTTGTCATGGGCGCGAAGCTCGCAAAGCACGAGTTGTTTGGCGGCCTGTGCTTTGGTGCCAACGCCGGCTTTACTACGGGTAACTCCTCGAGTGAATCGACCGAATACGGCGGCACCGTCGACAACCTGCCCGAGGCCGCGCAGGGCAAGTACGGTTTTGTGTGGCGTCTGGGCGTCAACGCGGTGGATGTCGACAAGTTCGAGGCAGACTCGGGCGACAAGCTCGGCACCAAGGACACCGACCAGTTCTGGATCGTGGGCTATGACGTTAAGGACGTCGAGATGCCCGACGCGCCGGCCGTGACGGGCTTTACGGCAAACGCCGTCGATTCGACCAGCGTTACGTTTAGCTGGGACGATGTACTCGCAAACAAGAGTGGCTTTAGCTACGGCGTGGGCATGCTGCAGAGCAATGCGGCGGATGCGGTCGTCAATAGCTGGAAGATTGCCGACAACACGCAGACCTCGCTCAAGTGGGATGGGCTGCAGCCCAATACGGAGTATCGATTCGCCATCGCCGCCGTTAAGAATGGATCCACGACCGAAACAGGTGTTCGCTCGGCAATCATCACGGTCAAGACCATGCCCGATGGCATGACGATGACCGTGAGCGGACCTGCGGCGGATGCTGCGGAGGGGTCGGATCTTGGATACGACTCTTCGGTTGAGCGCGCGGCGGGAAGCCACCTGACGCTCTCGGCGATTGGCCATGTGAAGCAACTCGGTGCCGACGATAGCGAAACAGGGCTGGCACCGACCTATATGTGGTACCGCAAGGGCCGCGGCGAGACAGAGTTTAAGCTCGTGGGTGCCGATGGCAACCTCGCGGCTGGAACGGCCTCAAAGCTCGAGATTGACCTGACCGCAGACGATGACGGTGCGCAGTATTACTGCCACGTGGGATACAACGACGTGGGCCTCGACACCGGCACGACGCTCGTGAATATCGAGGCCGAGGAGACGGCGCTCACAACGGTGAACGCCACCCCGATCCGCACGCGCCGCCTGTTCTCACAGGCAAGTGCGGGCGCCAAGAAGTTCCTGGACCATACGCTGGTAAACACCGCCGGCCCAACCGATTCCGAAGGCTCAAAGGACCCCGAGACTCCTGAGACCCCGACGAACCCGGACAAGCCCAAGTCCGACAACGGAGCTAAGACCGACACCAAGGTCAAGACTACGACCACAGCGAAGAACCTCGCAAACACCGGCGACCAAACATTCGCCCTAGTCGCCACCGCAGCAGCAGCGGGAGCAACGCTCGTAGTGATAGCCCTCATCATGCTGATCAAGCGCCGCAAGACCCACTAGTAGCCAGTCGAACATATCGACAACCCAAAAACCCGGGTAGCCAAAAAACAGGCCACCCGGGTTTTCTGTTGAGTGGAGACTCCGCAAGCGGAAACTGCATCCCACAATTAGCGCCCGGAACGGGACACATTTTCCGTCAAGCCCTCATCCGGAAAATCCATCCCAGTTTGAGCGCCCAGACCGGAACGCACTTTCCCAAAGGGTCCTCAACGGGAAACTGCGTCCCATAATTAGGCCGAGAAATGGGATGAACTTTCCCAATGAGAGCCAACCGGAAACCACGTCCCAGAATCAGCCCCCAAAGTGGGACGCACTTTCCCAACGAGCCTCAACCGGAAAATACATCCCGGAATCCAGCTGAATAGTGGGACACACTTTCCCAATCGGGTCCCAAGCGGAAACTGCATCCCATTCCAGACAAGAATTCCGGGACACACTTTCCGCAAACAAAGAAGGCCACATAACGTGGCCTTCAACTTATATATGTTCGGCGATACACCCAAGACAAGCCACGCTCCAACAACAGGGCGTCTGTCCGGGCGGAGGTATGTAAGGTTCATCGCGAGTTCCGCACGCAAAGGAGGCCACTTAATGTGGCCTTCGTCTTGCGCAGGACTGTCCGAGCAGGGAACCTTATATGCCTCCGCCCGGACAGACGTTTCAGTTATGAACTCGCAGCTAGTCGCTACTTGATCTTGGTCGTGCCCGGCGCCAGGTTGGGGTCGGTCTCGTTGGCCTCGGTCTGGAAGTGTTCGGTGTACACGTTCTTGCCGTCGCGGAACATCTCGTAGTACTGCATCTTGGCGTAATCCTCGCGCGCCTTGGTTGCGGCAGCGGCGGCGGCGTCGTCACCGGTGACGTTGGAGGAGAGCGCCCAGCGCAGGCTGGCGTCCTCGTAGCCCACGGAGTTGATGGCGGGCAGCGACTCGCGCAGCGTCATGTGCGCCTTCTGGTAGTCAGTCAGCGGGGCGCCGATCAGCTGCATAAGCTGCGTGGACAGGTAGTTGGTGGACAGGTCGTCGACCTCGCTTGTCTGGTCGCAGCCGGCAACGTCGTAGTTGGCCCAGATGATGTAGTCGGTCTGCCACAGACGCTCCTGGTGCGTGGCGTCGTCTTCGCCGGTAAACCACTTGTCGTTGAACTTGGACGGGAAGAACGGCTGGTGGTCGCCCCAGAACACCACGACCACCTTACGGTCGAGCTTGCTCAGGGCGTTGAGGAAGTAGCGAAGCGCCTGGTCGGACTGCTCGATGCACGAGACATACTCGTCGACATCGGAGAGCGTGCCGTCCCCGACGGTCTTGGCGTCCAGGTCGGTCGTGTCGATATTCAGGTGCATCTGCTTGTCGACCGGCAGCAGACCCGTGTCGTAGCCCGAGTGGTTCTGCATGGTCACGTCGAAGATAAACTGCGGATCGGCGTTCTGGTCGAGCAGCTCAAGAATCTTGTCGTAGGTAGCCTGGTCGGTCACCATGCCGCGCAGGGTATCGGCGCCCTGGAAATCGTTGATGGACAGGAACTGGTCAAAACCAAAGTCCTTGTAGACGTTCTCGCGGTTCCAGTTGGTGGCGTGGTTGGGGTGCATGGCCGTGGTGGAATATCCGAGCGACTTGAACTGCTCTGCCAGGTTCCCGGTCGTTTCCATGTTGTAGATGGTGTAGGGGTACACGCCCGAGCCCAGGTTGGCCATGGAGTTGCCGGTCATAAACTCAAACTCGGTATTGGCGGTGCCGCCGCCGTAGGCGCTCACGTAGAGCTTGCCGCGGCTGAGGCAGTTGGACAGGTTCTTAAAGTACTGCGGGCCCTCGTAGCCGGCGCGCATGTTCTGGTAGATCGACAGATCCGAGAAGGTCTCGTTCATGATGGCGATGACCGTGGGCTTCTCGCTGTCGAACTGCTCCTTTGCGGCGGCGCACTCGTCGCTCTTGGCCGCGTCGGACTTGTCGTAGGCCTTGGCGTACTTTTTAAGCGTGGCCTTGGCATCGTCGACGGAGTAGTCGGCGGGTTTGGGCGGCTTGATGGACTGCGCCGCACTAATGAAGGCGGGCAGGTAGCCCTCGCGCCAGTAGCTCTCGAGCGGGCGCCAGGTGTAGACGGTGATGCCGAGGGTGTTGTAGTAGTCGATGAGCGTGACATGCGCGGTTACGCCGCCCAGGCACAGCACTGCCACGAGCAGGTTGGTGAGCAGCATGCGCTTGGCGTTGGCGGCACCCTTCTGACGGTGCGGCGCCACCAGGCCGGCGTACTCGCACAGCAGCATGGCGATGGCGGTAAAGCCCATGGACAGCACGCAGAACAGCGAGATGGAGAAGGTGTAGCCGGTGCCGGCGACCGCGGCGGCGGTGGAGATGGCCGAAAGGTCGCCCGGCTGGATGGGCATGGATTTAAACGTGATGACGAAGAACTCGGCAATGCCCAGGACAAAGAGGGCAAAGGCCAGGACCGCGGGAGCTGCGCCGTGGCGCTGGAACAGGAAGAACAAGCCGATCATGAGCACGGTGATGATGGCCCACTCGAGCAGGATGCACAGGGGGTAGACCCAGGTAAAGTCGTGGTTGGACGAGACCTCCATGCCCAGCAGCGCAAAGACGCCGGCGAGCAGCAGGCACAGGACGGCGGCGACGAGTGGTTTGCCCACAAAGGCGCCGCGCAGGCGGGCGAGCTTGCCGGTGGGGGCGGGGGCGTCGGGCTTGGCGAACGCAAAGACGCGCGGGGCGATGCGATCGCGGGCGATGCTGGTCCAGGCGCAGCCGGTGAGGATGGCGTTGGTCAGGATGAGCATCACAAAGGCGAGCGGCTCGTTTTGTGCGACGAGGCCAATAGCGCCCCAGACGGTCAAAAAGAGCTGGAACAGGCCAAAGGCGATGCTCCAGGCGAAGGCGCCCTTGGTGACGGTGCCCGACTGAGCGCGAATGGCCTTGGCCTCGCGCAAGACAAGGTAGACGGTCGCCGCAAGACCGACGAGCGAGATGGCGGCAGCGAACATGCTGAGACTCCTCACAAACTAAAACCTACGAAAGCGGGGGTTTACCCGATTGTTACCTAAATATGCGCTGCATTTGCGGGCTGCGCACAACAACCAGCCATATTAACGCGCACGTGTGGCGGTGTGGCGCAATGTAGTGGCGACCTGCGCGATAATGGACGGGAATTACACGGAAACGTAAAGGCTTCTTAAAGAATTGGCGAGGGTAGGGCGATGAGCGAGCAGGTTTGCAAGGCGGACATGGGCGGCGACGGAGCTGCGGGCGTGGATATGTGCGGCTATCCGGTCGAGACTACGGGCAACGCGGTGCTGGACACGTTGGAGCACCGTTCCTCCACGCGTGCCTTCGCGCGTGATGACGACGACCGTCCCGTGGCGGTGACCGACGAGCAGCGTGCGGCGATTTTGCATGCGGCGAGTCGCGCGCCGTCGGCGGGCGCCATGATGATGTATTCCATCGTGAGCATTCGCGAGCAGGCAACGCTCGACCGCCTGGCCGACCTGTGCGACCACCAGCCCATGATCGCCAAGGCGCCCTGGGCACTTATATTTGTGGTCGATTATGCCAAGTGGATCGATCTGTTTGAGCACGTGGGCTGCTTTGAGCCCGAGTTTGTCGAGCGCACGGGCAAGTCGCCCCGTCGTGCACCGGGTCTGGGCGACTTTGCCATCGCGGCGCAGGATGCCGTGATCGCCGCGCAAAACGCCGTGGTTGCCGCCGAGGCCCTGGGGCTGGGGGGCTGCTACATCGGTGATATCGTCGAGAATGCCGAGGAAGTTGCCGAGCTGCTCGATTTGCCGCCCTATACCATGCCGCTGTCGATGCTCATCATCGGCACGCCCCGCAAGGAGCGCCCGGCCATTGCACATCCCGTGGTGAACCTGGTGCACGAGGAGCGCTACTGCCGCGCCGATGCTGCGACCATGGACGCGCAGGTGGCCGAGATGGATGCGATGTTTCGCCCGCATGCCCGCGAGGTGGGCGAGCGCGTGGTGGATATCTACACCCGCAAACACACCAGTCCCTTTATGGCCGAGATGAGCCGCTCCATGGAGTGGTGGTTCAAAAACTGGCTTGGAAAATGACGAATGTGACAAAGGGAAAGTCCCTCTGTCACATTCCATATCGCCGTGGTGGCCTAAAGGTCGTATAAATGTTTATCTAGCTGGGAAGACGGTGCCATTTAAACATGGGCTGATTACCTATAATCCCTTCGAACATTAAAGTTGGGAGGAAACCGGCTTATGGAACAAAAGGCCAAGGAGGCAGCTTCGCACGCTGCGATTCCTGTGAGCATCTCGGCGATGCTCGTCACGCTGGGCGTGGTGTACGGCGATATCGGCACCAGCCCTATGTATGTAACCAAGGCGCTCGTCGCCGGCAACGGCGGCATCGGAAGCGTCACGGAGGAGTTCGTGCTCGGCGCGCTCTCCCTTGTCGTGTGGACGGTCACGTTGCTGACCACCATCAAGTATGTGCTCATCTCGCTGCGCGCCGATAACCATGGTGAGGGCGGCATCTTTGCCCTGTACAGCCTGGTCAAGCGCTGCGGCAAGTGGCTTATCATCCCCGCCATGCTGGGCGGCGCGGCACTGCTCGCCGACGGCATCCTGACGCCGGCCGTTACCGTTACCACGGCCATCGAGGGCCTGCGCACCATCCCGGCGGTCCATGCCGTGCTGGGCGATGACCAGGGCCGCGTCGTCGCCATTACGCTCGCCATCATCATCGTGCTCTTCTTGGTACAGCGCATCGGTACGGCCAAGATCGGTCACGCCTTTGGCCCCATCATGACGCTGTGGTTCCTGTTCCTGGGCGGCACGGGTCTGTTCTTTGTCTTCCAGCACCCCGCCGTGCTGCTGTGCCTCAACCCGGTGCGCGGCATCGCCTTTTTGCTGAGCCCCAACAACCACGCGGGCATCATGATTCTGGGCAGCTGCTTCCTCGCCACCACCGGTGCCGAGGCGCTCTACTCCGACATGGGCCACGTCGGCCGCGGCAACATCTACGCTACCTGGCCGTTCGTTAAGTGCTGCCTGCTGCTTTCCTATATGGGCCAGGGCGCTTGGCTTATGAACAACGCTGCCAACCCCGAGCTCATGGGCATTGCCGACCTCAACCCGTTCTACCAGATGCTCGCCCCGGGCCTGCGTCCCTTTGCCGTAGGCCTTTCCACCGTTGCGGCCATCATTGCCTCGCAGGCGCTCATCACCGGCGCGTTTTCGCTGGTGTCCGAGGCCAGCCGCCTGGACCTTATGCCGCACATGCAGGTCTTCTACCCTGCCGAGACCAAGGGCCAGCTCTACATCCCCATGGTCAACAACGTCATGCTTGTCGGCTGCGTCATCGTGGTGCTGCTGTTCCAGAACTCGGCGCATATGGAAGCCGCCTACGGCCTTGCCATTACGCTGACTATGATGTGCACCACGCTGCTGCTCTTCTTCTACCTGCACGAGGAGCGCAAGCTCAAGGTTGCTCCGTGGATCTTCGCGGCCTTCTTCCTTTTGCTCGAAGGCTTCTTCTTTGTGAGCTCGCTCACCAAGTTCTTCCACGGCGGCTACTTCACCATCCTCATGGCTGCACTCATCATGGGCATTATGGTGTGCTGGTACAACGGCACGGCGGTCGAGCAGCGCCAGTTTACGCTGCTGCCGCTGCGCAGCTACCTGCCGCAGCTCAAGCGCCTGCGCGACGACGATCGCTATGAGCGCATGAGCGACAACGTCGTGTACCTGACCAAGGACACCCATACCGACTACATCGACCGCGATATCGTCTACTCGATCTTGGACAAGCATCCCAAGCGTGCTCGCGCCTGGTGGTTTGTGAACGTCGAGACCATGGACGAGCCGCATACCTTTGCCTATTCGGTCGAGACGTTCGGCACCGACTACGTGTTCCGCGTACATCTGTACCTGGGCTACAAGATCAACCAGCGCGTCAATGCCTACCTGCGTCAGGTCGTTCAGGACCTGGCTGCCACCGGCGAGCTACCGGCGCAGACGCATGACTACTCGGTCTACAAGGATCCGGGTAACATCGGTACGTTCAAGTTCGTCCTGATTCGTAAGCTTCTGGCGCCTGAAAGCGATGTGGAGCCGAGCGAGCGTACGGCCATCACGCTCAAGTACATCATCCGCCGCGCCGCCGGCACGCCTGCACGCTGGTACGGCCTGGAGAACTCCAACGTGAGCTTTGAGTACGTGCCGCTGTTCACCAAGTTCAAGGCCGTGAACAAGATGCAGCGCCTGGCCCCCAACGAGCGGCCGTAGGCGCCGACGGGTTGCACGGAGTTGGTTTTCGATGGACAAGATTGAGACCGGGGAGGCAAACATGGATGCAAAGATGCTTGATGGCCGCGAGGTTGTTGCCGAGCTGGTACGTGAGGCACGCGCCGACGCCGCCGAAGATCGGTTTTTGACGAACCGTGCCAACATGGACATGGCCGACCGCGTAATTTCGATCGTGGCACTGGTATTTGGAGCGGTGTGCGTGTGTGCCCTGCTCGCGCACGTGCTATTTGTCTAGCGACCGCCGGTTGCAAAGGCTATACACTTGGAACCACCACAAGGGAAACCACCACAAAGGTGCCTGTCCCTTTGTGGTGGTTTTTGTTTTCGAGAGAGGGGCGGGGCGCTGATGGACGTCCGTACGGACGGCGATATTGCCGATAGCTTTTGGTGGCGGCGCACAACGCTGACGCGCCGCACTCCTCTGTATGACGCCTGCGTGTCGGTGGGGCTGTTGGTGGCGGCGACGATTGTGGGCGCGCTGCTCGACCATCCGGGTCTCGCGCCGAGCATCATGATCGTCTATGTGTTCGCCGTTCAGCTGTGCGCATTCTTTACCTGGAGTCGCCTGTATTGCTTGCTGAGCTCGGCTGCCGCCGTGGCGCTCTACAACTTCTTGTTTGTCGACCCGCGCTACTCGCTGTCGCTTATCGACCGCGGCTATCCCGGCATGTTTTTCATCATGTTTGTGGTCTCGCTTGTGTCGAGCTCGATTGCGTTGGCCCTGCGCCGCGCCTTGGCACAGGCTGCCGCCAGCGACCGCCGCACGCATATGGTGCTCGAGACCAACCGCATGCTGCAGCGGTGCGCCGATCAGCAGCAGATCGTTCACGCCATGGCAACGCAGCTGGCACGTCTTTCGGGCTGTCCGGTCGTGTGGTACAGCGCCGACGCCGAGGGCGATGACCTGCTGCCGCGTGCGACATACACGGCCGTGGGCGATGCCGCGCCGGTGCATGAACTGGCGCCGCAGATGCCGCCGCGGCTCTCGGCGTCCGCCTATGTGGGAACGCCGCTCGATGCCACCTATGGTGGCTCGGCGTTTTATGGCATCTACCTGACGGTTCGCACAGGCGACGGCTTCGCG
>CABVAS010000027.1 GCA_902496375.1 uncultured Collinsella sp. | reverse complement strand
CGGAACGATGGCCACGACAGGCTTGCCCTCAGCGTCGATGAGTGCCAGCGACTTTCGCGTACCGTTCTCGGGGAAGCCGAAGAACTTTGCAACGGCCTCGATGGTGCCCATACCCGGAGTCTCAACCTTGGTAAGCGTACCATCGCCGGGGCCCTCGGTCACAACGACCTTGGTGCTTGCAGCCTCGTCATCGGCAGCAAAGCCGCAATCGTCGCAGTAGACCAGCGAAGCCTCGCCGGCGTCGGCCAGAGCCATGTACTCGACGGAAGTGTCGCCGCCGATCTCGCCGGAGTCGGCGACAACGGGCAGAGCCTTGATGTAGCAGCGCTCGCAAATGTTGGCATAGGCCTGCTTCATCTTGTCGTACTCCTCCTGCAGGCTCTCCTGCGTGGCGGAGAAGCTATAGGCGTCCTTCATGATGAACTCGCGGCCGCGCATCAGGCCAAAGCGGGGACGGAACTCGTCGCGGAACTTATCCTGGATGTGGTACAGGTTAACGGGCAGCTGTTTGTAGGAGCGCAGCTCGTTGCGCACCAGGGCCGTGACGGTCTCCTCGTGCGTGGGGCCCAGGACGAACTCGCGACCATGACGATCATCAAAGCGCACAAGCTCCTTGCCATAGGCATCGATACGACCGGACTCACGCCACAGCTCGGCATCGACCATGATGGGCATCATGAGCTCCTGGGCGCCGGCGGCGTCCATCTCGTCGCGCACGATGTTCTCGATCTTGCGGATCGAGCGCCATGCGAGCGGCAGATAAGAATACAGACCGGCGGCCTCCTTGCGGATCATGCCGGCACGGAGCAGCAGGCGGTGGCTGGCGAGCTCAGCGTCCGCCGGATCCTCTTTAAGCGTCGGCGCATAGAGCTTAGACATATACATTGCTCGAGTCATTTACTTCTCCTCAATAAGTTTGTCGACCTCGGCCATCAGCGCGTCGACAATTTGATCCTCAGCTACTTTACCAATGATCTGGCCATGCGAAAAGAGCAGGCCCTGACCTCGTCCGCAGGCAACGCCCAAGTCGGCGTCAGAGGCCTCGCCGGGGCCATTGACCGCGCATCCCATAACGGCGATCGAAAGCGGCGCGGAGTAATTCTTAAGCCGCTCGGTGACCTCCTCGGCGATGGGAATGAGGTTAACCTGGCAGCGGGCGCACGTGGGGCACGAGACAATCTCGGGACCACGGCGACGCAGGCCCAGCGACTGCAAAATTCCCCAGGCGACCGGCGGCTCCTCAACCGGATCGGCCGTGAGAGAGACGCGCATGGTGTCACCGATACCCTCAGACAGCAGAATACCAAGGCCCACCGAGCTCTTAATGGTGCCCTGAAGCTTGGTACCCGCCTCGGTTACGCCCAGGTGAAGCGGAACGTGGGGAATCTCACGCGACAGGGCTCGATAGGTATCGAGCGTCGTTTGCACGCTATGGGCCTTGGCCGAAAGCACAATGTTCGTAAAGCCGCGGTCCTCAAAGTGCTTGACGAAGCGCTCGCTCGACATCACGAGCTTTTCGGGCTGCGTAAGGTCGTCGCGCTCGGCGATATCCTGCTCAAGCGAACCGGCATTGACGCCGATACGAATCGCGCACCCAGCGGCGCCCGCGGCATCGATCACGGCATCGACCTTGGCCCAATCGCCAATGTTGCCGGGATTGATGCGGAGCTTGGCAGCACCGGCCTCCACAGCGCCAATGGCCAGCTTGTGGTTAAAGTGAATATCGGCGACGATCGGCACCGGAGACTCAGCACAGATGGTGCGGAAACCCTCAAGCGCGGCCTCGGTGGGCACGCTCACGCGCACGATATCGCAGCCAGCCTGCACCAACGCGCACACTTGCGCAAGCGTTGCCTGGGCATCAGCGGTATCGGTGCAGGTCATGGACTGAACCACGACCGGAGCGCCACCACCGATCTGCACGCCGCCCACATGCACGGGGCGCGTCAACTCGCGAGGCAAAGGATGGGATAAAGACAATCCAAACACTCCCCTACAGAATAAATCGAAGGATGTCGGAACGAAGCATATAGACAAACAGCAGCACAAAGAGCGCGATGCCCACATAGCTCACAATCGTCTGGACCTTGAGCGGAAGCTCGCGGCCAGCAATCTTTTGAATGATCTCGATGACCAGCTTGCCGCCATCGAGTGGTGGGATGGGCAGCAGGTTCATAAAGCCAAGCGAGAACGAAATGAGGGCGGCAAACGAAAGGAACGTGGCAGGGCCGGCAGCAGCAGCCTGTGAGGACATAACGCTAATGCCCACGATCGAAGAAGACTGATCGAGAATCTCCATCGTATGCTGCGGCTGGAGCAGGCGCATCACGCCCTCCGCTGTCTGCACGACATAGGAGAACGAAAGTCGAGCCGACGTGATGGGGTCTAAACGGACCACCTGCGTAGAGGCATACACACCTAGGCGCTCGTCCTTTTTGAGCGCAACCGAGGTCGAATGCTGCTTGCCGTCGCGCTCATACTCAATGGCGATATCGTCCTTACCGGCGGCCTTGCCGATGGCATCGTAAACGTCCATCCAGGTAGAGCACGATACTCCGTCAACCGAAAGGATCGCATCGCCGCCCTCGATACCCGCCTTGGCGGCAATAGACCCCTCGTCAACCTGACCGATCACGTTGGTATCCATCGGCACGGTGACACCCGCAATGGAATAGATACTCATAAGGAGCAAAAAGCCCGTCAAGATATTGACAATAATACCCGCGAGCAGCATAAAGGCGCGCTTGAGAAAGCCCTGGCCAAGATAGGTGTGCGAACGCTCTTGTGCAAGGAACTCGGCCTCGCCGCACGGCAGCTCCCATACATCGCCCTCGGCAGTTGAATGTTCGCGATCGAAACGGCGGCCGTCAAAGGTAGTGTAACCCGCCGCATCTCGCGGCAGCGTCTGATACTTGGTGGGATAGTAGCTCGGCGAGGGCTTCTCCCCTTCCTCATACCAGGGTGCGATGGAACCCCAGCCCAGCAACAGGGCGCATGCCTCGAGCACATCCTCCTCGGAAAGCTCAAGCTCGACAGCAAGGTCGGCCACGGTCACGCGACCATGACGATAGATAGCCGCGAGCACGCGGTCGGCACACGAGACGTCGGTCGGATCCATACCGCAAATGGCAGCGTAGCCACCCAGCAGCAGCGGGGTCACGCCAAACTTGGTTCCAATGCGACGCGACGTGTAATGGATGTCAAAGCGGCACGGCAGGCCCAAAAAGAACTCGGTCACACGGACGCCGCAGGCACGCGCCGCCAAAAAGTGGCCGCCCTCGTGCAAAAACACGAGGACGGAAAGCATCAGCAGGCCCCAAAAGACCGATGAGAGAACGCTCAGAACAGTATCCATAAAACGAAAAAGCAATCCTTATGGGTTAGGAACGGGTTGCGGCGAGCACCTGCGCAGCTTTTTCACGCGCCCACGCATCGATGTCGCGAAGCTGCTCAAACGAATCGACCGCCTGCATATCGTGGGCATCCATGCAGGATTCCACAATGCAATCGATATCGGTAAAGCTGCAGCCATCGTGCAGGAAGGCATCGACGGCGACCTCGTTGGCGGCATTGAGCACGCACGGCATGGTGCCACCCGTCTTGCCGGCACGTTCGGCCAGTGCCAGACAGCGGAAGGTATCCATGTCGGCAGCATCAAACGTGAGCTGCCCCAGCTCGCGGAAATCGATACGAGGCGCCGGGGTATCCCAACGCTCGGGATACGAGAACGCGAACTGGATGGGAATACGCATGTCGGAAGCACCGAGATGCGCCATCACGGAGCCGTCGGCAAACTCGACCATAGAGTGAATCTTGGACTGACGCTGCACGACCACGTTAATGAAATCGAGGTCGCAGTTAAACAGATGCATGGCCTCAATGCGCTCTAGGCCCTTGTTCATGAGGGTGGCGGAGTCGATGGTGATCTTGGCGCCCATGGCCCACGTGGGATGTGCGAGGGCATCGGCACGCGTCACGCGATTGAGCTCGTCGCGCGTGCGGCCAAAGAACGGACCGCCCGAGCAGGTGAGCCAAATACAATGAGCCTCGCGCGGGTCCTCCCCCAGATAGCACTGGTAGATGGCGGAGTGCTCAGAGTCGACTGGAATAAGCTGGCCCGGTTGTGCCAACGGCATAAGCAAGTCGCCACCGACGACGAGGGACTCCTTGTTGGCAAGAGCAAGGCGCTTATTTGAGGTCAAGGCCGCATGGCTCGCCTCGAGACCAGCGGCGCCCACAATAGCAACGAGCACGCAGTCGACATCGTCGCGACGCGCGAGCTCGCAAACCGCCTGCGCGCCAAGGCCAAGCTTCGTTCCCTCGGGCAACTCCTGCAGCGCGGCGTCATCGCCATGAGCGACATCGGCCACGGCAACCGCCGGAACCGAGAACTCGCGGGCAGCGGCAACAAGCTCGGAGGTGCTGGAGTTAACGGACAGCGCCGTCACCTGCAGGCGATCGGCATGCTGGCGGCACACATCGAGCGCCTGGGTGCCGATAGAGCCCGTACAACCCAGGATGGCAACACGGAGGCGTCCATCGGGGCCATACGTCGTCTGGAATGACATTACAGCACGCCTCCGATCATCAGCATCAGCTGCGCGGTGATGCAGCCGAAGATAAGCGAATCGCTACGATCGAGCATGCCGCCGTGGCCCGGGATAAGGTTGCCGGAATCCTTGACGCCCACACCGCGCTTGATGCGCGACTCAATGAGGTCGCCGATAACGCCCAGAACGGACACGACCACGCCGCACAGCAGCGCATAGGGCAGGCTGAGCTTGTAGAAGTGCGTCGCCCACAGGATGAGCCAAATCAAAACCGAGCCCAGGATGCCGCCGACAAACCCCTCCCAGCTCTTTTTGGGAGAGATCTTGGGAACCATCTTGTGCTGGCCGATACGGCTACCCACGATGTAGGCAAACGAATCGGAGACCCAAAGGGACGCGCAAACGCCCACCGAAAGCAGGGCGCCGGCAAAACCGGGCACGGCATCGCGCAGCAGCACGATAGCCGCCAGCATAAAGCCAGTGTAGATGGGACCCATGAGCGTCACGGCCACATCAGAGATGCGGGTACGCGGCGACCAGACATACCAAATGCCCACAGCGAGCATCAGGGCAAAAAGCAGGGCATTCAGCAACATCGAATCGCCCAACGCCGACAGCGGAAAGAGTACGGCGGCAGCGATACCCATGCGCTCGTTAGCCATCTTGCCATCGAGCCTCGTCATACGGAAAAACTCATAGCAGCACAGACCGCTCATGACAGAAACAAAGATGGCCGTGGGCACGATACCCAAAACCAGGCACAGGATAAAGACAACGGCGTAGACGATACCGGCGGCGGCACGGGTAATAAAGCCCGGTGCCGCTCTTAACTGCAGGCGCTTCCGCAGTGGCAGCTTTGCGCGCAGGCGTCTTGGGAGCAGATGCCTTGGGACGATCGGACACGATTAAGCCTCCTCGGTCTTGCTCAGACCACCAAACCTACGGTCACGGCCCTGATAGGCCAAAATGGCGTCGACAAGGCCCCAACGATCAAAGTCGGGCCAATAGGTATCGGTGACGTAGAACTCGGAATAAGCCACCTGCCACAGCAGATAGTTCGAAAGGCGCAGCTCACCAGAAGTGCGAATCACAAGCTCAGGATCGGGAAGGCCGGCGGTATAGAGGTGGGAAGCCACCATGTCGTCATCAATTGCGGCAGGATCGATCTTACCGGCGGCAGCGTCGAGTGCGATCTGACGGACAGCGCGGGTAATCTCGGCACGCGCGCCGTAGTTGACGGCAAGCGCCAGCGTCATGCCGGTGTGATTGGCGCACTCGGCAAGACCGCGTTCAAAAACGTCGCGGGTCTTCTTGGGCAGCGCGGAAATGTCACCCAAAAAGACAACGCGCACGTTTTCGCGCTTCAGAAGCGGCAGCTCGTCGATGAACGTCTTGGCAAACAGGTGCATCAGAACGTTGACTTCGTGCTGAGGGCGATTCCAGTTTTCGGTCGAAAACGCATAGGCAGAAAGCACGTCGACGCCCAGACGCACGCAAGCGGTAATAATCTCGCGAAGGGAGACGATACCCGCCTTGTGGCCCTCGGTGCGTGCAAGACCGCGTGATGTGGCCCAACGACCGTTGCCGTCCATGATGCACGAGATATGGTGCGGAATGTTATTGAGGTCAAGGTCGGAAAAACCGACGCCCGCAGGGGCGTCGGCAAAGTACTCGACCAGTTTATGCTCGTCGTATTGCACCTTAGATCTCCATGACCTCGGCTTCTTTTTCCTTCAGAAGCTCCTCGACCTTGGCGACATACTCATCGGTGTGCTTCTGGACCTTGGCCTGCTCGCGACGGACATCGTCCTCGGTGAGCTCCTCATCGCGCTCGAGCTTGTTGTTGAAGTCGCGACGGATGTTACGGATAGACACCTTGGCCTGCTCGGCGTACTCGCGGCACTCCTTGACGAGCTCGCGACGGCGCTCCTCGGTGGGAGCCGGGAACGGCAGACGAACGACGGTGCCATCGGAGTTGGGGGTAATACCCAGATCGGAAGCGCCGATGGCCTTGACGATAGCATTGATGAGTGCCTTGTCCCACGGCTCGATGAGCAGCATGTGGGCCTCGGGGGTCTTGACGGCGGCAACCTGCGTGACCGGCGTGGGAACACCGTAATAATCGACGGTGATGTCGGACAGAATGTTGGCATTGGCGCGGCCGGTACGGACCTTGGAGAAGTTATGCTTGAGGGACTCGAGCGACTTGTCCATATGGGCGGTGATGTTATCTGCCATGCTTAATCCTCCTGATAGACGAGCGTGCCGACGGGCTCACCCGAAAGCGCGCGCTTGACGGTGTCCTCGCCATCGATGTTGAGGACCAAAATCGGCATACGGTTATCCTGGCACAGTGCCGTAGCCGTGGAATCCATAACCTGCAGACCGCGGACGAGAACCTCGTGATAGGTAATCTTGTCAAAACGGACGGCATCGGCGCACTTGACGGGATCCTTGTCGTAGATGCCGTCAACCTTGGTGGCTTTAATCAGAATCTCGGCGCCGATCTCGCACGCACGAAGAGCCGCGGCGGTGTCGGTCGTAAAGTACGGATTGCCCGAACCGGCGGCAAAAATAACGACGTTGCCCTTGGAAAGGTGGTTGATGGCGCGACGGCGAATATAGGGCTCGCAGATCTCGTTCATCTGGATAGCGCTCATCACGCGGCAGGGAACATCGTTATGCTCGAAGGCATCCTGCAGGGCGAGCGCGTTCATAACGGTTGCCAGCATGCCCATGTAGTCGGCCTGAGCACGCTCCATGCCACCGGCAGCGCCGGCCATGCCGCGGAAAATATTGCCGCCGCCGACAACGACGCCGACCTCATGGCCAACGGCGAGCAGCTCCTTGACCTGCTTGGCAAGATGGTCGGTAACCTTGGGGTCGATGCCATATTGGCCGTCGCCCATCAGCGCTTCGCCGGAAAGCTTAAGAAGCACGCGTTTATATCGGATGTCGGACAAAGCGATCCTCCTTTAGATTGAACTCTCAACATTCTATCAAAGGCTCTAAGAAGAGCCATGAAAAAGCAGGCTGTGAGTAAAACCCACAGCCTGCTCATTACCAGCTACAAGAGCTTATTTACTCGCCACGGACCAGACGGTCAAAGGCAACGACGGTAATGGTGTCGCCGAGCTCCTTGGAGACCTGCTCTGCGTACTTCTTGATGGTGAGGGAGCTGTCCTTGATGAACTCCTGCTCGGTGAGCACGGACTGCTTGTAGAACTTCTCCAGACGGCCGACAGCCATCTTCTCCTGAATGGCCTCGGGCTTGCCGGACTCGGCAGCCTGAGCCATGTAGATCTGCTTCTCGTGCTCGACGGTCTCGGCCGGAACCTGATCGCGGGTAGCGCAGATCGGGGCGACAGCGGCAACCTGAAGGGCAACGTCGTGAGCGAAGGTCTTGAAGGATTCAGCCTGAGCGGTCTCAGCCTTCTCGAAGGCGAACTCGACGAGGACGCCGATCTTACCACCCATGTGGATGTAAGAAGCGAGCGCGCCGTTCTCAGCCTTGCGGGCAGCGAAGCGGGAGATCTTCATGTTCTCGCCCATGATGTGAATCATCTCGGTGAGCTCGGAGGAAACGGTCTCCTCGCCCATCGGCTTCTCAAGCAGAGCGTCGACGTCAGCAGGCTCGGTGGTAGCGACAACCTCAGCGACCTTGGAAGCAAAGCCGGTGAACTTGGCGTTAGAGCCAACGAAGTCGGTCTCGCAGGAGAGCTCGAGCAGAGCGCCGGTCTTGCCATCCTCGGAGACGAACGCGGCGACAGCGCCCTCGTTGGTCTCACGGCCAGCCTTCTTGGCAGCCTTGGCAAGGCCGTTCTTACGCAGAACGTCGACAGCGGCGTCCATGTCGCCGTCAGCCTCGACGAGAGCCTTCTTGCACTCCATCATCGGGGAGTCGGTCATCTCGCGGAGCTGCTTGACCATAGCGGCGGTAATCTGGGCCATTGTGGTTCCTTTCAAAGAGATGAAAAAGAATTAACTAAGACTGATTTACTCGGCCTTGGGCTCAGCGGCCATCTCGGCCTCGGAGACCTGCTCCTTGCCGGAGCCAGCGAGGCAGGCGTCAGCCATGAGCTCGCACATAAGGGTGACAGCGGAGATAGCGTCATCGTTGCAGGGGATGCCGTACTCGACCTCGTCGGGATCGGAGTTGGTGTCGATCAGGGCGACGACGGGGATGTTCAGGCGCTGAGCCTCCTTGATGGCGTTCTCCTCGCGCTTGGTGTCGATGACGAAGAGAGCCTGGGGCAGACCCTTCATGTCGCGGGCGCCACCGAGGTTGGTCTGGAGCTTGGTGAGCTCCTTGCCGAGAACAGCCTGCTCCTTCTTGGGGAGCACTGCCATGCGGCCGTCCTCGACCATGGCCTCGAGCTCCTCCATGCGGTTGATGCGGGAGCGGATGGTGACGAAGTTGGTCAGCATACCGCCGAGCCAACGCTGGTTGATGTAAGGCATGTTGGCGCGCTCAGCAGCGTTCTTGACGGCCTCCTGAGCCTGCTTCTTGGTGCCGACGAACAGCACGTTGCCACCCTTGGCGACGTTCTTGACGAAGGTGTAGGCCTGGTCGGCGTCGAGGATGGTCTGCTTGAGGTCGAGGATGTAGATGCCGTTGCGCTCACCGAAGATGAACGGCTTCATCTTGGGGTTCCAGCGACGGGTCTGGTGACCGAAGTGGCAGCCGGCCTCGAGCAGGGTGCGGATATTAATCTTGGTAGCCATGTTAAACCTCCTGTGGTTTGCCTCCGCGCGGGGTCATCCTCCAAAACCAACCCGGACATGTGCTACCAAAGCCCGGGCACCACGGTATGAAGTAGCCGCGCGTGCGTGATAAAAACATGTTGCCGTGAAGCAACCCGATGAATGATAGCAGGAATGCTTCCTCCTGCCAACCCGCAATCAAAACCACACGCCTGAGTGCGGCGCGGGACGTCCCAGCCACTATTCGCCGCGGGGATGGGCTTGAGCCACAGCCCGCTTAAGCCGATCGGGTGTGAGATGCGTGTAGATCTGCGTCGTGGACAGGCTCGCATGACCCAGCAGCTCTTGAACCGAGCGCAGGTCCGCACCGCCCTCGAGCAAGTCGGTCGCAAAGGTATGGCGCATCGCATGCGGGGCGATATCGGCCGGAATGCCGGCGAGCGTCGCCAGCGTATGGAACCGCCGCCGGAGCATGGCAGCGCTCATGCGATTGCCGCGCGCCGATACAAGCAGCGGATGCGGCCCGGTAGCGAGGTCACGGCGCTTTGCCTGAGCGAGCAACTCCGGCCTCCCCTCCTCAATATAGAGACGCGTCACTTCGAGCGCACGACGATACAGAGGGACGATACGTTCTTTGCCCCCCTTGCCCCACAGGCGCAGCGTGCATTCGGACCAAGCGATGGACTCCACATTGAGTGCTGCGAGCTCAGAGATACGAGCACCCGAGGCATAGAGCAGCTCGAGCATCGCCGCATCGCGCAGTCCCGCGGGCGTCGAGGTATCAGGCGTCTTGAGCAGCGCCTCGACCTGCTGGGTCGTAAGGACGCCCGGCAGGTCGCGCGGCAGCTTGGGCGATGCGATCGCCGAGACCGCATCACCCTCGATAATCCCCTCGGCAGTCATCCACCGATAGAGCGAGCGAATGGCAGACAGATGCGCCGCAAGCGTTCGGGGAGCCACCTGTTCACGCGAAAGCTCGGCAAGATAGCGACGAATGGTGCGCACGTCGGCAGCGAAAGCATCGATATCCTCGCGCTCGCACCAGGAAGCAAAGCGCTCCAGCCTCGAGCCATAGGCCGTCACCGTGTTGGGAGAAAGTCCCTCGACACGTGCGATATAGGCGATAAACGAGTCGACGGCATCGTACAGGTCAAAGGCTATGACCGGTCGCCTCCAAACAGATCGGGGCGAGTGGCCAGATAGGCATCAAGGGCCTCAAGCGCACGGTCCGCATAGGCCTGGTAGCGGTCGCGCTTGCTGCGACGCTTACCGTCCTCGAGCGGCGGCACCAGGCCAAAGTTGACATGCATGGGCTGGTAGCCCACGGTGGCAGGATCGGTCGCATAGCCCACGAGCGCGCCCAGGGCGCCCACGCGGGGCAACTCGACGCCCGCGGCACCGATAGCCTCGGCATAGGTGTTGAGCGCCGCGAGCAGACCGGTCGCCACGGCTTCCATGTACCCCTCGGTGCCGGTGATCTGACCGGCCAGGCGCACGCCGGTACCGGGCACGGCAAAGGTGCCATCGAGCACGTGCGGGGCGTCGACAAAGGTATTACGGTGCATGACACCGTAGCGGAAGAACTCAGCGTTCTCCAGGCCCGGCACCATATGGAAGACGCGCTTCTGCTCGCCAAAGGTCAGGTTGGTCTGGAAGCCCACCAGGTTATAGGCGGTCTTCTCCTTGTTCTCGGCACGCAGCTGAATCGCCGCCCAAGGGCGACGTCCGGTACGCGGGTCGGTGAGGCCGACGGGCTTCATGGCGCCAAAGCGAATGGCGTCCTTGCCGGTGCGCGCAACCTCCTCGGCAGGCTGGCAGGCCTGGAACAGATCGCCGCCCTCAAAGTCTTTGAGCACCACGCGGTCGGCCGTGGTAAGTGCCCCGATAAAGGCCTCGTACTCCTCCTTGTTGAGCGGAGCGTTGAGATAGTCGCCGCTCCCCTGCTCCTCGTAGCGCGACTGCGAAAACAGCACGTCCATATCGAGCGTGGAGGCATCGACGATCGGCGCCGCGGCATCGAAGAACGCAAGGGCGTCGCCACCGACGAGCTTCATGACCTCTTCGCTCAGCGCCGGTGAACACAGCGGGCCCGCGGCAATGACCACGTGGCCCTCGGGGATCTGGGTGACCTCGCCGTGAACGACCTCGATATTGGGGCGGGCGGCAACCTCAGCCTCGACGAGCTCGGAGAATGTAACACGGTCGACCGCCAGGGCGCCACCAGCGGGAACAGCAGCGCGATGGGCGCAGTCGAGCAGGACTGAACCCATGCGCTCAAGCTCGGCCTTCAGCAAACCAGCCGCGGAATCCGGACGGGTCGACTTAAACGAATTGGAGCAGACGAGCTCTGCCAGGTGATCGGTATGGTGAGCCGGGGAGCTCACCTGGGGGCGCATCTCGCACAGCTTTACGGCAAACCCGCGGTCTGCCAGCTGGATCGCGCATTCCGAACCCGCCAGACCGCCACCGATAACCGTCACCTGATCGAACTGCATCTGCAAACACCTTTCTAATTGACACGTTTTCCATTGTGACCGAAGGGCGTCTGGGCGTGAAGGGCAAACTTGGAGGGCGCATACCTTCCATCCATCATGCGCTCGATAAGGCCCTCGAGTTCAAGCGAACCCAAGAGTTTGAGTACGCCGACAGCATCGAGTGAGACGAGCGCCGCGATGTCGTCGACCTTGAGCGGAGAGGCGATGAGCGCATGCATCACGGTCTGCTGTGTTGGATTCAGGTCGGCAATGCCGGGAGCATCGGGGCGCGAGTAGCGCAGGGTGCCGTATATGCGAGAGATAGCCATCTCGATGGACTCCTCGTCGACAATGCAGCAGGCACCGTTCGCAATGAGGTAATTCGTGCCACGCGACTCGGGCGATAGGATCGACCCCGGCACGGCAAGAAGTTCGCGCCCCAAATCCATAGCAGCCTCGGCTGTAGAAAACGTCCCCTCTTTACTTAGAATGTACGGAA
>CABVAS010000026.1 GCA_902496375.1 uncultured Collinsella sp. | reverse complement strand
GGATCTGCGTCGTGGGCCAGACGCTCGTAGACGGGATACCGAGGGCCGAGCTCGCCCGCCGCGAGACGTTCGGCACGACGCGAGAGCCCCGTCCTCTTCGCGGCCGTGGTCAACGAGACCCCTTGCAAACCGGATCGACACGCGGCGCTTGAGGGGGAATCCGGATTAGTTCGGATAAATCTGACAATGCGTATCCGCACCCTTACCTGCGGTTCCTTCCTTCAGATGGCCTGAAGATGCAGTAAATGGCCGTCTAGTTCGGATAGATCCGACGCGAGTTATCCGAGGACCCATCCCTTGTTCTCGCCCTTGGGCTCGTAATGGATAACGCGGTCCTTTCGCAGCTTGCCGAGGAGGTTTTTGACCTTGTTCCGTCTCTGGTCATCGTTCAGCTCCGAGGAGAGCGATGGGAAAACGATCGCGTCGATGGTAGCGCGGCCCGCATGCCCGTGCTTCTTCAGGTAGTCGGTGATGAGGGCGCAGCAGTACTCGTCGGACTGGCCTCGGACCCTGATGTATTCCGCCCGCGTGCCGGTTGCCTCCGCCACCTCGGCCGCCACCCTGAGGTGGGGTCTTCTTCCCTCCACGAGTCCCTTGTTACGAAGGCGCCTCAATGCTACATCAGAGATGAGATGGCCCTTCTGGACCCGATCGAGTGCGAGCACGTCTTCGAATGGGAGCTCGGTGTCCTGCATGAGCAATCTCGTGTAGCCCTCGTCGACTACGCGCCCATAAATGGTCAGCTTCACTTCTCGGGGATCGCTCAGGTCGTAGTCGGGCAGGGGGAGGTATCGGTTGGCCTGCGAGCGGTTCATCCGCTCGATCCCGTATCCGAGATGGTCGATCATGTTCAGCTGTGTCATCGCCTGGATGAGGGTCGGATTTCGGTAGCTCCTGGGCATGTGCCCCTCCAGCGCGTACTCGTCGGGGACGCCCTCGAAGAAGGACCCGACGCTGGTGAACTCGAGTCGGTCTGGGTATTCCGTGACGCTGATTCTCGAGTGCTTCGTGTAGTCCTGGTGCGCTATGCAGTTGTGCATGGCCTCGAGCACGCTGCCCTGGTCGTACTTCTCGACCTCCCGCTGGATTAGCTCGCCCGGGGGTAAGAGCCGGATCTTGATGTTGCGGATCCTCGAGTAGAGTCTTGTCGTGGAGAGGATGAAGGGGATACTGAAGTGCTCGTAGGCGTGTTCCTGCCCGACGAGCTTCCAGGTGAGCTCGGCCATGAGGGGAGAGAGCAGGTAGGACGCCTCCGGTTTACCGAGAAGGAGGATGCAGGCGCGCGTGATGCCGCGTTTCGTGACGAGGCCGGCGTGCCTGAGAAACTCCTCGTCGGTCCAGGACTCGATTGTCTCGGTGGGGATGCGCGAGGCGTTGTGCTCGGTGAAGCCCCTCCTGGCGACGGCGATTGCCTCCGGTGAGAGGTCGGAGAGCTCTGCGTCTTCGACGATCTGTGCAGTCCAGTCCATCAGATGACTTTGGGAGCGGATTGCATCGATCTTGTCGAGAGCAAGGGGTTCCGTGTTCTCTCCAGCGCGGCCGTACCAGTGTCCTTTCCACGCAATCGGTATTCCCTTTGGGGCGGAGGGAATTTCGAACATGAGGACCCGGCCGTTCGGATGAGAAACCGTCCTGACGCTTCGGAAGGTGGTGCTCGGATCGGTGTCGTCATTTATCTGACGCTTGAGGGAATCGATGCGCCTCGGGTCGGTACCGTACCCTGTTCCGACAACCGCCCTGGTCTTGTTCTTGACCCCGAACACCAACCATCCGGATTCCAAGTCGGCGAGGTTGGCCTCGTTGCTTAGGGCCGAGACATAGCGACCGATCCTGTCGGGATCGAAATCATTACTCGCCTCTTTGAACTCGATGGTCTCGTTTTCCCAATTGTCTATGAGGGAGTCGAGCAGCTTGAGGTTGTCTTCGTTTGTAGATTCTCTGGGCACGGGAGTCTCCAAAAAGTAAGTGGTTTATCCAATTATAAGAAAGATCGGGGGCTTAGTGATGAAGTCACTCTGTTCACGCGAGCTTGACGACGGGATGGGGGTCGGAGCTTGTTTCAGGGGTGGGCGCCCATGCGTGCGATGCCGATATCGAGTGGATTGACGGCCACGTGACGAGGATTCCGGAGCTCGCGCTTGGGGACGCGTTCGGCGAGAGCGTCCAAGCGGAGGTGGACATCAGGTTCGATGACCTGTCGGACGGGCTTGTGGTCGAGGTTCGCTACCATGAGCCAGATGGCGAGACGGGTGGAGACCCCCGGGGGCGGGCGTGCGCGGTGTACGCGGACTGCTTCTACAGTCTGATTGAGCCGGAGGATCTAGGAAGGGTCCAGTGCGTGCTCTACGAGGGGACCGTCCGGACCGCCCCGCGGTCCAACTTCCTGTCCGCACCCTCGGTTGGGGAAATTGCGTTGGCGGAATCGGCTAAAGCGCGATGGCGAAATTGGTTGTTTTTACAGTAGCGCTAACACGCTCCCCCTGTGCTCCTTCAAGGTCGAGGCACTGCTGCTCTTCTCGAGCGGCATGAGGCCCGAGGAGATGCTGGGGGTGCGGCCGAGCGGGCTGTGCCTCCGCGGCACCCCCTCCGCCCGCATCACCGGGGCCGTGCGGCGCGACAGCGGCGAGGTCGAGGAATACACGAAATCGAGCTCCTCGCGAAGGACGGTCCCCCTCGACCTCTGCACCGCCGACACGGTTGAGGAGTGGCTCGAGCTGAAGGGCGAGAGGCTTCGCGAGATGGGGATCAGGTCGCTCGACGGCCTTCCCGTGGTCGCCGAGCTGGTCGGGACCAAGTCGTACAGCACCTTCATGAACGAGTGGGACCGCTTCGTCGGGCGCACGGGCTTCGAGGACGCCAGGCCGTACTCGCTCAGGCACACGTTCGCGACGCTTAACCTGGCCCACGGGGAGAACATCAGGTCAACCTCGCCCGTCCTCGGGCACGCCTCCCCTTCCTACACGCTGGACCTGTACGTCGGCTACATGCCGTCCGTGAGCGCCGAGCTCTCGAACCGGTACGTCGACAGGCTTTCCAGCGCCCCGGACGGGAAATGACGCCTTGCCGCCTCAGGTGGCGCGGGATATACTTATCGGACGGCCAGAGATGGCTCATATCTTGCGGGCGTCGCCAAGTGGTAAGGCCCCAGCTTCCCATGCTGGTATCCGCGGGTTCGAATCCCGTCGCCCGCTCCAGAGACTCGGACGCCGGTTCTCCGCACGGAGGGCCGGCGTTTTGATTCCCCAGTCTCCTCCGAAATATTCCGAACTTTTCCGAACGAGCGTCTCTTTAGGAAGACATTTCGCTAAAATACCAGCTAGATATAGTAGTTCTTGGAAGGATTCGATGATGCGGGTAACAGCTTCCCAAGCTGACGCTCGCGGGTTCGAGCGTTAAATAAACGCGAAGCGTTTATAGCGAGCAGGCAAGGTCGCCGATAGGCGACCGCAGCCGGTGCGGATTTGCGAAGCAAATACGCGGACGTCCTCATAGCCGCTCTATGCTACAAAATGTTAGGTTAATGCCCGTGAGCGTTACTCGCACCCGCGCACGGTACAATGGTTGGGTTACGACCAACGTGCCAATAACCAAAAAGGAGCCGCTATGATCGATCGCTATACCCGTCCGGAGATGGGACACATCTTCTCCCTCGAGAATAAGTACGCCATTTGGCAGGAGATTGAGGTCCTGGCCTGCGAGGCCCAGGCGGAGCTCGGCAAGATCGGTATTTCCAAAGAAGAGGCCCAGTGGATTCGCGACCACGCCAACTTTGAGAAGGCAAAAGTCGACGAGATCGAGGAGGTCACGCGCCACGATGTCATCGCCTTCCTGACCAACATGAAGGAGTATATCGACGCCGATGTTCCCGAGGGCGAGCCCAAGCCTAGCCGCTGGGTTCACTACGGTATGACCAGCTCCGACCTGGGTGATACGGCTCTGTGCTATCAGCTTACTCAGGCGTGTGACCTGATTATCGAGGACGTTAAGAAGCTTGGCGAGATCTGCAAGCGTCGCGCCTTCGAGGAGCGCAATACGCTCTGCGCCGGCCGCACCCATGGCATCCATGCCGAGCCGATGACCTTCGGCATGAAGTTTGGCTCTTGGGCATGGGAGCTCAAGCGCGATCTCGATCGTCTTGAGGACGCACGCAAGAACGTTGCCTTCGGTGCTATCTCGGGCGCTGTCGGCACGTACAGCTCCATCGAGCCGTTCGTCGAGGAGTACGTCTGCGAGCACCTGGGCCTGGTCCACGATCCCCTGTCCACGCAGGTCATCAGCCGCGATCACCATGCCTACCTTGCCGGCGTGCTTGCCACTACAGCGGCCACCTGTGAGCGCATCGCTACCGAGGTTCGCAATCTACAGAAGACCGATACGCTCGAGGCCGAGGAGCCGTTCCGTAAGGGCCAAAAGGGCAGCTCAGCCATGCCGCACAAGCGCAACCCCATCACCATGGAGAAAGTCTGCGGTCTGTCGCGCGTCGTGAAGTCCAACGCCCAGGTTGCCTTCGATAACGTCGCCCTGTGGCACGAGCGTGACATTTCGCACTCCTCCGCCGAGCGCGTCGCCCAGGCCGATAGCTTCATCGCCCTCGACCACATGTTCCAGTGCCTCATCCGCGTTATCGACGGCCTGCAGCTGTATCCCGCCCGCATGATGGCCAACCTCAATAAGACCCGCGGCCTCATCTTCTCTTCCAAGGTACTGCTCGCCCTCGTCGACACGGGCATCACCCGCGAGGACGCGTACGCCATTGTGCAGGAGAACGCTATGGCAACCTGGCACGAGGTACAGGATTGTGTCTCCGGCCCCACCTTTAAGGAGCGTCTCGAGGCCGACCCGCGCTGCACCGTCAGTCAGGAGAAGCTCGACGAGATCTTTGATCCGTGGGACTTCCTCACCCGTATCGACACAGTCTTTGATCGTCTGGAGCAGCTGAGCTTCGAGTAGGTTCGGGCATAACGTTAGCTTTTTAGGGCGCTTTGCTGGTAATGTGTGTTGCCGGCAAAGCGCCTCGTTGCATTTAGGGAAAGACGGGGATAATAGTCGTCTCGAATAACATTCTGAGAGGGGATCGCATGATTTCGTTTGATTACAAGCCTCAGGGCGTGTGTGCTCGCAATATTCACCTTGACCTTTCCGATGACGGCAACAAGGTGATGGGCGTTGAATTTACCGGCGGCTGCGACGGCAATCTCAAGGCTATCTCCAAGCTGGTCGAGGGCGCTCCTACCGATCGCGTAATCGAGGTTCTCGCCGGTAATACCTGCGGTATGAAAAAGACCTCCTGCGCCGACCAGCTTACACGCGCTATCGAGGCCGCTCGCGCCGAGATCGCCTAATGGGTATCGCCGATCACATCAAGAACGGAATATCGCGTCGCGGCTTCGTACTCGGTGGGGCTGCCGCGGGCGCTGCCACGGTACTTGCCGGATGCTCGAAAAAAACGGGCACCAGCGATGATGCCGCCGGCGAGCCGCAGGTTATCAAGGACGATTCCAAAATCATCTCGATTACGGATGAGTATGAGGCTGTCGACATCGATCTTGAGCCGGCGTCATCGTGGACGCTGCCTCTGGGTACGCTGCTGTACTACTGCGACGGCGATTACGCCGCGGCGATGATGGCGCCCGCATCGGCACTGCACGCCAACACACTCGGCGTGCTCAACCTGGGCGATGGCTCGCTTACCACATTAATCGAGGATCCTATCGAGGGCACGGGATACGCATTCTACGATGTCCGTGCCGGCGACGGCGTATTCGCGTGGGTTGAGATGAACTTTGCCAATTCATCGTGGAAGCTCTACGCTCAAAATCTGTCGGGCGCTTCGCTCTCTGGCGACGTGGTTGAGCTCGATCGAGGTGGCAAGGACTATGATCCGCCCCTGTTCACGGCGTTCGGGTCATCAGTCATCTGGTATAAAATGCCTTCGGCAGGCGGCAATAAAACGAGTAGTGATTCGTTTTGCTATCGTCGCTCGCTTGATGAATCCAAGGCCGAGGTAATTTGGAAATCGACGGGCCGCTTTGCATCGGCCCCGCGCGCGAGCGACGGCATTTTGACCATCTCGCCGCGTGTCCGCAACGACGAGGGCGTCTACTACGGCATAACGGCAATCGATCTGACCGACGGCAACAACACCAAACGTGCCCAGCTAGTTCTTCCCTCGTCAGTCTCGCCTTTCGAGGCCGTATATATGGGCGATACCTTCGTGTTTTCTATCGAGGCGGCCTATAGTGGCGTGGGCAGCCTGGGCAACATGGGCACGTATATCGGTAATGAGGGAGGGCCGTATCTCTTCCTGTCCCGCGAGCCGCTTGCATGTGCGGCTGGCAAGAAGAATAAATACCTTGTTAAGGTACAGGCGTCGCATTTCCTGATCGACACCTCTGCCAAGACCTATGGCTCGCTGCTGTCGCCCGACCGCGCTTTGGAGTATGGCGATTATCCAGCTACGGCGGGAAAGTCGGACTCATTCCTTACGTACGCCACGGTGCGCAACAGCCAGGGTATACCAGAGACAGTCACTGCACGCCTATTCTCTCTTTAAGCTTAGAGGGGTTAAAAAGGCGCCAACAGGGGAATAAACGCGTTGTAATTGTGAGTACCGCCCGCCGAGCTGCCGCGTCATAGCGGCATCTGGCGGGCTCAGGTGCGTTAAAATGGGCTTGTTCTTAGCTAATTGAGACAGGGGGGCCGTGTTATGGCTTCAGATGCAAAAAAGATTCTGCTGGTCGAGGATGAGAAGGCAATCCGTGACGCCGTCGCTGCCTATCTCGAGCGCGAAGGCTACTGGGTTGTGGGCGTCGGCGACGGCCAGTCCGCGATCGAGGAGTTCGAGAAGCATCAGTTCGACCTGGTCGTGCTCGACCTTATGCTCCCCAAGATCCCCGGCGAGCGCGTTTGCCGCACCATTCGCGATACCTCGGATGTCCCCATCATCATGCTGACGGCTAAGGGCGAGATCGAGGACCGTATTATCGGTCTTGAGCTCGGCGCCGATGACTATCTGATTAAGCCGTTCTCGCCGCGCGAGCTCGTCGCCCGCGTTCGCGCTCTGTTCCGCCGTGCCCATCAGGCCGACGAGCCCGCCGTCGAGGTGCTCGACTTCGGCGATCTGGTCATCGATATCTCGGGCCACAAGATCTTGGTCGAGGGCAAGGAAGTCGATCTGACGGCTTCCGAGTTCAAGCTGCTCACCACGCTTGCCCGCCATCCCGGCCGTGTGTATAACCGCATGGAGCTGGTCGAGAAAGTGCTCGGGTATGACTTTGAGGGCTATGAGCGCACCATCGATAGCCACGTGAAGAATCTTCGCGCCAAGCTGGGCGATGATCCCAAGAAGCCCAAGTGGCTCTACACCGTCCATGGTGTCGGCTATCGCTTCGAGGCTCCGGCCAAGACCGATAAGTCGGACGAGAAATAGGGAAATCACATATGACACCTGCGCGCTTTGAAATCGGACAAAAGCACAAGCAGGAGAGCGAGGCGGATTCCAAGGCTAGTTGGAACACGCCTCGTTCCGATTCACGGCCAACGATGAGCTATCCCTCGCGCATGGCACTTGCTTTTGCTCTGACATCGCTCATGACGGTATTGGTGCTGGTGGGCGTTGTCTCTGTTGTGTGGGGCACGGTCTTTTCGGATTACACACGCTCCAATATCGTCGAAATCGCAAATTCCGCTGCCGAGAAGTTGGCAACCTCATATGAGGAAAACGGCTCTTGGACCGCGGGAGAACTGCGCACGGTCGCAACGTCGAGTTTGGTTTCCGACGATCTGGGTATGCAGGTCGTCAATAAAAAGGGCGTGATCGTTTATGACGATTCCTGGCCCTCGGCAAGCGCCACCGCCGATGTACGCGAAAACCAGGCTACGACCGACGACACGAGCGGCAAGAGGGCATCGCATAGCCCGGTCTCGTCTGCTCCAACCGACTCCGATAGCGTTGCTAACGTCGAGATTGTAACGTCTTCCGGCGAGCATGTCGGACAGGTAAAGCTGTGGGCCATCGGCTCCGACGCTCTGCTCACCAAGGCGGACTCTGCGTTTAGGGAGAAGACCTTTAACGCCATGGCCCTCGCCGCGGTTGTTGCAATCTGCATTTCGGTCGTTATCGGATCGCTCGTGTCGCGCATGCTCACCAAGCCGATTCATCGCATCACCAGTACCGCAAAGCAAATCCGTGACGGCGACCTGTCGGCTCGCACGGGACTGCGCGGTGATGACGAGATCGATCAGCTGGGTGAGACCTTCGATGAGATGGCCACTTCGCTCGAGAAGGATATGAAACACGAGAAGCGCCTGACCTCAGACGTTGCACACGAGCTTCGCACGCCGCTTATGGCCATGCTCGCAACGGTCGAGGCCATGCAGGATGGCGTGTATCCCACCGACGATGAGCATTTGGAAACCGTTGCTTCCGAGACGCGTCGCCTGGCTCGTCTGGTGCAGCAGATGCTCGACCTGTCGCGCATGGAAAACAGCACGGCTCCGCTCAACCTTGAGCCGGTGGACATGGTTCCTTTCGTGCGTTCCATCGTTAATGCCCAGGAGCGCCTGTTTGTCGACCGCGATCTGCGCCTGCGTTTTGCGGACGAGACCCAGGGTCACGACGATGTCGTCGAGGCCGATCCCGACATGATCACGCAATGTGTTATCAACCTCATGAGCAACGCCATGCGCTACACCCCCGAGGGCGGTTGGGTCGTGGTGTCGGTGCTCAGTGACCGCAAGCACGTCAGCATTGCCGTTTCTGATACCGGCATCGGTATTGCCAAGGACGATTTGTCGCGCATCTTCGGGCGGTTTTGGCGCGCCGATGCCAGCCGCGCCCGCGAAGCTGGCGGCCTGGGCGTTGGCCTCGCCGTGACCAAGCAGATCGTCGAGCGTCACCATGGCTACATATCCGTGGAGTCGGAGCTTGGAAAGGGTACGACTTTTACAATTCATCTGCCCCGCGAGCACACGGCAGACGCGGCATCTACTACAATGGAGCACTAGCTTTTCGCTATTCGGTGAAGGAGGGGCCGCGTCCCTGCCGCTCCGAGTTTGCGAAAACATGCGGGAAGGAACCCGCATTTCTGTCGTATTTAGGTAAGGAGTGACTCACGTGACAACGATGGAGCGTCGTCCGGATTCCCGTGGCAAGGTTCGTGATATTTACGATGCCGGTGAAAACCTGCTGATGGTCGCCACCGACCGCATTTCTGCGTTCGACTTCATTCTTCCCGACGAGATTCCGTTTAAGGGAGAGGTACTCAATCGCATCTCGGCATTCTGGTTCGATAAGTTTGCCGACATCGTCCCCAACCATCTCGTTTCCATCGACCCGGCGGATTTCCCCGAGGAGTTTGCTGAGTATCGTGACTACCTCGCTGGCCGCGCCATGCTGGTTAAGAAGGCCCAGACGATTCCTATCGAGTGCATCGTCCGCGGCTATCTGACCGGTTCGGGCAAGAAGACCTACGACGAGAACGGCACCGTCTGCGGCATCCAGCTGCCTGAGGGCCTGACCGAGGCTTCCAAGCTTCCTGAGCCGCTGTTCACGCCGTCCACGAAGGCCGAGATCGGTGACCACGACGAGAACATCTCGTTCGAGCGTTGCTGCGAGATCGTGGGCGAGGACATCGCCACGCAGATTCGTGACCTTTCCCTCAAGATCTACAAGGCTGCCGCCGAGTACGCCGCGACCCGTGGCATCATCATTGCCGACACCAAGTTCGAGTTTGGTGTTATTGATGGCAAGGTCACGCTGATCGACGAGTGTCTCACGCCCGACTCCAGCCGTTTCTGGCCTGCTGCCAGCTACGAGGAGGGCAAGATCCAGCCTAGCTACGACAAGCAATTCGTCCGCAATTGGCTCAAGGCCAACTGGGATATGACGGGGGAGACCCCGCACCTGCCCGCCGAGGTCATCGATGGCACGTCCGAGCGCTATCGCGAGGCCTTCCAGATCATCACGGGCTCCCAGTTCACAAGCATGAAGGAGAACGCATAAGTGAGTACCCGTAGCGCCACGAACAAGCGCACGCAATCCCACGAAGTTACCGGGGTTGCGCGCAAGTCTGCCGCATCTGCTAAGCCCGCCCGCCAAGCAGCGAGCTCCGTTCGCGTCGTGCCGGCTTCGTCTAAGGCACGCCGCAAAGAGCTCGAGAAGGGCGAGAACCTCGAGGGCCTCTCTAAAGAGGAGAAGCGCGCCCGCAAGGCTAAGCAGCGCGCCAAGGAGGACCGCATCTATACGGTGTCGAATATCCTCCTCAAGCAGGACGAGGACTACACCAAGCGCCGTCGCATCTGGTGGATTGTGCTCGCCATTGGCATGGTGCTCGTCGTGGCAATTTGGGCCTCGCTGTACTTCGCTCCCGCTGGCATGGTGTCCAGCCCTGTCCAGATGGTCGGCATTGTTTTGTCCTACGTCATCATTTTGGGCGACTTTATCTATGACTTCGCTCGTATTCGTCCCTTGCGCAACATGTACCGCGCGCAGGCCGAGGGCATGTCCGAGAACAAGCTCAACGCTCTTATTGAGCGCGCGGCTGCCGAGGAGGACAAGAAGGACTCCAAGAAGAAGTAGCGTTTGCATACATACTTATCGCTAAGATATAAGGCGCGTCGTTTTTGCGGCGCGCCTTTTTACTGTTCTATAGATAGATGGAGTGGCACATGATTCGAGCTGCCCTGACGGTCGAAGAGGCTCTGGAGGGCATGAAGGCCCTGGAGCCCAAGATTAAAAACTACGCGCGCCTGGTCGTCCGCAAGGGCGTAAACGTCAAGCCCGGCCAGGAGGTCGTCGTTCAGTCTCCGGTCGAGTGCGCGCCGTTTGCGCGCGTGGTGGTCGCGGAGGCCTATGCTGCCGGCGCCGGCCACGTGACGGTCATTTGGGCCGATGATGCCGTGACGAGGCTCACGTACGAGCATGTCGAGAAAAGCTATTTTGAGCAGACGCCCGAGTGGAAGCGCATGCAGCTGGATTCCTTGGCCCAGGATGGTGCCTGCTTTGTCTTTATCGAAGGTGCGGATCCTGCGGCCCTCAAGGGCATCGATCCAGCCAAGCCGGCCGCGGCATCAAAGGCGAGGAATACGCAGTGCAAAGTTTTCCGCCGTGGACTGGATTACAACATCAATCCGTGGTGCATCGCCGGCGCTCCGGTCGTGGCTTGGGCGCACGAGGTGTTCCCGGGAGACGCCGATGAGGTTGCAATCTATAAGCTGTGGAATGCGATTCTGCACACCGCGCGCGCCGATGGCCAGGACCCAGAGAGCGACTGGGAACTCCATGACGCCGCATTCGAAAAGAACCTGCGTTTCCTGAACGACAATCGTTTCGACTACCTGCATTACAACGCGGCAAATGGAACCGATCTGACGATTGGCATGACGAAAGGTCACGAGTGGGCCGGCGGCAAGGGCAAGACGCCCGATGGGCACCCCTTCTTCCCCAACATTCCCACCGAGGAAGTCTTCACTTCGCCCGATCGCATGCGCGCCGACGGTATCGTGTACTCGGCCATGCCGCTCATCCATCACGGCAATAAGGTCGAAGATTTTTGGATTAAGTTCGAGGGCGGCCGCGTGGTGGACTACGACGCCCGCGTGGGCAAGGCAACGCTCGCAAGTATCATCGATACTGACGAGGGCGCTGCTCACCTGGGAGAGGTCGCGCTCATTTCCAAGAACACGCCGATCCGCGAAAGTGGTGTTCTGTTCTACGATACGCTCTATGACGAGAACGCTAGCTGCCATCTCGCGCTAGGTGTCGGTTTCCCCGAATGCATCGAGGGTGGGTATGACATGTCCAAGGAGGAGCTCCTGGAGCATGGCGTTAACGTCTCGAGCACGCACGTCGATTTTATGATCGGCACGGACGACATCGATATTACGGGCATTACGCCTGATGGACGTGAAGTTGTGATTTTCCAGAACGGCCAATGGAGTTGGGAATAGTCCCAGACCGTGGTACAATGCCACCCGCGGGCCGTTAGCTCAGCTGGCAGAGCAGGGGACTTTTAATCCCAAGGTCCAGGGTTCGAACCCCTGACGGCCCACCCAAAGATTGTTGAGACGGTCAACTTCGGTTGGCCGTCTTTTTTGTCGCCCTTTCATGGGTTCGAACCCGTCGGGGCGCGGAGCTGAGTAAACGCGTGAGCGTTTGCCAGCGCAGCGCGCAAGGCGCGAAAGCGCCGCAGCGGCCGCCTGCGAAGCAGGCTGAACCCCTGACGGCCCACCCAAAGATTGTTGAGACGGTCAACTCCGGTTGGTCGCTTTTTTGTTGCCGGTGCACGGGTTCGAACCCGTATCTAGCTATATATAAGAACGCTTGGCGAACAAAACCCGCCTTTTACCGATGGGAAACAAATAACTGATGCCTTTGGAGTAAAGTAGCGCTCCAGAGATGACCGATGTCTCAATACACATAAAACAGCTGGTC
>CABVAS010000025.1 GCA_902496375.1 uncultured Collinsella sp. | reverse complement strand
GATCCGCGCGGTCACCCGCGCGCTCGTCAAGCAGACACCGCATATTGGGTTTGCCGTCAAGGCGCTCACTGCTGCCGCGGGCACCTATGGCATGGGCCGTGCGCTTGTTTCGCTCTACGAGCGCGATGTCGACTACAGCCGTGCCAACGAGGTGGTTACTGCCACGTTCTCCCGCGTTCGCGATCTGGTAACCACGGTCGCGGGCGCTACCCGTCCTATGGCGTCCTACCAGGACGCATCAGATCTCGCTGCTTAGGGGTTTTCCGTTGCGCGTTGCATACCAAGATTGTTTTCATTTAATTGAGCCGTTGCTCGCCAAGGTCGAGAAGCCGAGTCGCTATATCGATCACGAGTGGGGCACGCTTTCCAAGGCCGATGCCGATTACCGTTGCTGCCTGATCTACCCGGATGTGTACGAGGTTGGTCTGCCCAACCAGGGTATCGCCATCCTCTACAACATCCTTAACCAGGCCGAGGGCATCTCCTGCGAGCGTGGCTATGTGCCGTGGCCCGATATGGGTGACGCCATGCGCGAGGCAGGCATTCCGCTGCTCTCGCTCGAGGGTGCTGCCCCCGTCGCTTCGTTTGATATCGTCGGTCTCCATGTGCCGCACGAGATGGCGGTGACGAACTTCCTCGAGGCACTCGACCTCGCTGGCATTCCGCTGTTAGCGGCCGACCGAGGCGAAGACGACCCCATCATCATCGCCGGCGGTCCCTCGGTGTACAACCCCGAGCCGTATGCGGCTTTCTTCGATGCCATCCTCATCGGCGAGGGCGAGGAATCGCTGCTCGAGACCTGCCAGCTGCATCGCCGCCTGCGTGACGAAGGAGTTCCGCGCGCGCAGATTGTTGAGCAGCTTGCATCCATTGCCGGCAACTACGTGCCGTCGCTCTATGAGGTTCGTCACGACGAGCCCTGCTCGCCGCATGGCTACACCGTGCCGCGTGAGGGCAAGGATGCGCCGACCGTGGTCTACAAGCGCGTCGTCGAGGATTTCGGCGCCACGAATCCGCTTTCGCAGTCGTGCGTGCCCTATGCGCAGCTGGTCCACGACCGCCTGTCTATCGAGATCCTGCGCGGCTGCGCCCGCGGCTGTCGTTTTTGCCAGGCCGGCATGACGTATCGCCCGGTGCGCGAGCGCTCGGCAGACCAGATCGTCTCGTCGGTGATTCAGGGTCTGGAAAAGACCGGCTATGACGAGGTGTCGCTGACCTCGCTCTCCACGACCGACCACTCCTGCATTCGCGATGTGCTCGGCAGGCTCAACCGTCGCCTGGAGGATACGGGTATTCGCGTGTCTATTCCGTCGCAGCGCCTGGATTCGTTTGGCGTGGATATGGCCGAGTCGGTCGCCGGCGAAAAGAAGGGCGGACTGACGTTCGCGCCCGAGGCCGGCAGCCAGCGCATGCGCGACATCATTAACAAGAACGTGACCGAGGAGGACCTGGACCGTGCGGCCAAGGCGGCCTTCGAGGCCGGCTGGAACCGCATGAAGCTCTACTTTATGATGGGCCTTCCCGGCGAGCGCGACGAGGACATCGTGGCCATCGCCAGCCTGGCCGATCATGTGCTGGAGCTCGGTCGTTCCGTGGTGCCCAAGGCTCGTCGCGGCTCGATCTCGGTGTCCATCTCGGTTTCGGTCTTTATCCCCAAGGCTGCCACGCCGTTCCAGTGGTGCCCGCAGCTCGACTACGACGACGTCAAGCGTCGCCAGAAGTTGCTTATCACGAGCGTTCGCAACCGTGCCGTCCGCGTGCATTACCACGATGCCGAGACCTCGCTCATCGAGGCCGCGCTGTCCCGCGCCGGTCGTGACATGACGCCCGTCATCATCGACGCTTGGCGCTCGGGCTCTCGCTTTGACGCCTGGGTAGAGCATTTCTCGCTCGATAACTGGAAGGAGGCTGCTGCCAAAAACGGCATCGACCTCAATGAGCTCGTGCACCTGCCCTACGAGTTGGACTGGCGCCTGCCGTGGGAGCACGTGAGCCCCGGCTGCACGCGCGGCTTCCTCGAGCGCGAGTACCGTCGCTCGCTCGAGGGCGTCACGACTCCCGACTGCACCCGCACGTCGTGCACCGGCTGCGGGATCTGCCCCACGCTCCACGCCAAGAATGTATTGATGGGTGATCGCGCATGAGTGAGCGCCTGACCGACAACCCCTCGCTCTTTAGGCTTCGTGTTCGCTATGGCAAGCGCGATCGCCTTAAGTACCTGGGCCATCTCGAAGTGATCCATACCATTGAGCGCATCGTGCGCCGTGCGGGACTTCCCTATGCCGTCACGCAGGGCTTCTCTCCGCACATGCGCGTGGGCTTCTCTTCGGCGCTACCGGTTGGTACGTCGTCGACCTGCGAGTGGTATGACCTGTTTATGACCGAGTTCGTGGCGCTCGACGAGGCGTTTGGGCGCCTGGCTGCGGCGTCTCCGGCCGATCTGGTGCCCATCGAGGCGGCGTACATCGACGTGCGCACGCCGGCGTTGACGGCGCAGCTCACGCGCCTGTCGTATCGCATCGACCTGCACTTGGATCCCGAGGCGCCCGTAAGCGCCGCTGAGGTACGTCGTGCGATCGACACGCTGCGCGCGGACCATGGCATCGACTACGCGCGCGGAAAAAAGAGCAAGCGCTTGGATTTGGATCACACGCTCGTGGACTATGAGCTCACGGCGGGGGAGCGCCCGCACCATTTGGTGCTCATGCTCGACACCCATGCCGACAACGAAGGCTCCATGCGTCCGGAAATTTTGCTTTCCGCTGCTGATGTTTTGTTGCAGGGCTTGACCCCGGGCGTGGATGCACCTATTGTTTCCACCGGTATGCAAGACCTCGTGACCATCTGCTCCTACGATGTCGAGCGTCAGAATCAAGCATGCGAGGACGACGAGGGCCGACTCGTCAGCCCCATACCTGTGCGAACTTGTGGATTTGCTCCACATACTCGTTGACGGGGGTATTTTCGCCTGCTACTATATTCGGCTGTTGCACTAACTGATGCATGAAGGGCAAGTAAACATGTACGCAATCGTTAACACGGGCGGCAAGCAGTACAAGGTCGCCACCGACGATGTCATCACCGTCGAGAAGATCGAGGGCAATGAGGGCGACAAGGTCACCCTGCCGGTTATCTTCCTCAACGATGGTAAGAAGATCGTCACCGATTCCGACAAGCTGGCCAAGGCCAAGGTTACCGCTCAGATCGTTGAGCAGTTCAAGGGCGAGAAGCAGCTGGTCTTCAAGTTCCACAAGCGTAAGCGCTATCGTCGTCTGAAGGGTCACCGTCAGCAGCTCACCAAGCTGAAGATCGTGAAGGTTCAGGCTACCTCCCGCGCCAAGAAGGCTGTCAAGGCAGAGGCTGAGGCTGTTGCCGAGGCTCCCGTCGCCGAGTAGATTACACTCGTAACGAAAGAGTAGGTATACACAATGGCACACAAAAAAGGACTCGGTTCCTCCCGTAATGGCCGTGACTCCCGCGGTCAGCGCCTTGGCACGAAGCGCTATGCCGGCCAGACGGTAACCACGGGCACGATTCTCGTCCGTCAGCACGGCACGCACATCCACCCGGGTGAGAACGTTGGCCGTGGTAAGGACGACACGCTGTTCGCGCTGGTCGACGGTACCGTTGAGTTCCACAAGGGTATCAAGCACAGGGTCAGCGTACGCCCGCTCGCGAACGTGTAATTCACCCTTCATAGAGCACATATGTGGGAGGCACTTGAGTTTTAGGATTCAAGGGTCTCCCTCTTTTTTGTAGGAGGCGATTCTGTTGTCACAGTTCACCGATATCAGCCGCATTAACGTGTGCGGCGGCGACGGCGGAGCCGGATGCATGTCGTTTAGGCGCGAGGCATTTGTCCCCAAGGGCGGCCCCGATGGCGGCGACGGCGGTCGTGGCGGCAATGTCGTCATCCAGGCCGATGCTCAGCTGTCTTCGCTGATCGATTACCGCTTTAAGCATCACTTCCGCGCCGAGCGCGGCACGCATGGGCAGGGTGCCCGTCGTAACGGTAAGAGCGGCGAGGACCTGATTCTCAAGGTCCCTATGGGTACCGTGGTGCGCGAGCTCGACCCCGAGACGCAGACCCCGATGTTCGAGATTGCCGACCTGGTGCACGACGGCGAGCGCGTCGTCGTGGCGCCCGGTGGCGCCGGCGGTTTGGGCAATACCCACTTTGTGACGTCGGTGCGCCGCGCGCCCGCGTTCGCCCAGCTGGGCGAACCTGCCGAGGAGCACTGGATCGAGCTCGAGATGAAGCTTATGGCCGATGCCGCGCTCGTGGGCTTCCCCTCGGTGGGTAAGTCATCGCTCATCGCGCGCATGAGTGCCGCCCGTCCCAAGATTGCCGACTACCCGTTTACCACGCTCGTGCCCAATCTGGGCATGGTGCGTGCCGGCGAGTACTCCTATGTCGTTGCCGACGTCCCCGGCCTCATCGAGGGTGCGAGCGAGGGCAAGGGCCTGGGCCATCAGTTCCTGCGCCACATCGAGCGCACGGCACTCATCATGCACGTCGTCGATATGACGGGTGGTTTTGAGGATCGCGATCCGGTCGAGGACTATCGCATCATCAACCGCGAGCTCGAGCAGTATGGCGCCGAGCTTTCGGAGCGTCCGCAGATCGTCGTCGCTAACAAGTGCGATGCGCCGGGCACGGCTGACAAGATTGCCGACCTTAAGCGTGCGGCGCTCGACGATGGCCATATGTTCTTTGCCGTGTCTGCTGTTACGGGCGCCGGCCTCAACACGCTGATGCTTGCCGTGGGCGAGCAGGTGGCTAAGCTGCGCGCCGAGTTGGCTGTCTCCGATGAGCCGGTCGTTCTGCGCGACGATGAGTGGGAGCGCCGTCGCCTGCAGCGTGAGAAGCGTTTCCGCATTGTCCAGGAAGAGCCCGGTGCCTTCCGCGTGGTCGGTCGTGCCATCGAGCGCATGGTCATTCAGACCGACTGGGAAAATGAGGAAGCTGTCATTTACCTGCAGCATAAGTTTGCGCGTATGGGTGTTGACGACGCGCTCGAGAAGGCCGGTTGCCGTGCGGGCGACGAGGTCCGCATTTGCCAGCGCGCCTTTGACTTTGAGGGCGCTGAGGACTTCTCGGAGTACGAGGAGCTCGAGGATGCTGGCGAGGACGTTGCCGTTGAGGCCATTGACGTGACCGATGCTGCGGATGAGGGCGTCGAGATTGTCGATGCGGTGGATGCCGCGGACGATGCCGAGACCTCGGAGGGCGAGTAAGCCATGTCGCTGCGCGGTGGAATCGGTCTGCCCGAGCTTCCTCTAGAGGACGGGCAGGAGTTTAGGCTCGGCATTATGGGTGGCACCTTTGATCCCATCCATTACGGGCACCTGGTGACCGCCGAGCAGGCGCGCGAGTCGCTCGACTTGGACGCTGTGCTCTTTATGCCGGCGGGCTCTCCTGCCTTTAAGCTTGACAAGCCGGTGACGCCTGCCGAGGACCGTTATGCCATGACGGTCCTCGCCACCGCCGCGAACCCGGCCTTTTTGGCGAGCCGGTTCGAGATCGACCGCCCGGGCGTAACCTATACGGCCGATACGCTTCATGCCCTTCGCGACTTTTACCCGCCGCAGGTAAAGCTCTACTTTATTACGGGCGCCGACGCGATTATCGATATTGTGACTTGGCATGATGCCGAACGAATCGCTGAGCTTGCTACCTTTATTGCGGCGACACGACCGGGCTTTGATATCGATACGGCGCGTGCCCGAATCAAAGAGTCGGGGCTGCCGTTCGACGTGCGCTATATTCAGATTCCGGCGCTGGCGATCAGCTCGACGAACATTCGTAAGCGAGTTGCCCGCGGCATGAGCGTGCGCTATCTTACGAGCGAGTCCGTGCTCGGCTACATTCGCAAACGCAGGCTATATGCCGATTTGGGCCAAGAAGATTTTGAGTGATGGGGGTCTACGTTGTCGGTAGAGGATCAGTTTGAGGGCGATGAGCGCGCGCTGCTCAAGCACATTCAAGAGCTGCTCGATGTTCGCATGAAGGATAAGCGCAAGCGCTATGTGCATTCGCTGGGTGTTGCCGAGACCGCACTTCATCTGGCCGAGGTCTACGGCGTTGACCGCTTTGATGCCGCTGCCGCCGGCCTGATCCATGACTGGGACAAAGTGCTCTCCGACGACGAGCTGGTCACGCGCGCTCTGCATTACGGCATTAAGATTGCCGGCTCTCCTTCCGCCGCGACGCCGCTTTTGCATGGCCCTGTTGCCGCCTATGAGCTTCCGCAGCTTTTTCCCGAGCTGTCGCCGGCCGTTTTCCAGGCTGTCGACCGTCACACCGTGGGTGCCTGCGACATGACGCCGCTCGATATGGTGGTCTTTGTGGCCGATGCCATCGAGCCCAACCGCCACGGCGACTATGCGCATGCGCTGCGCAAGATGGTGGGGGAGTCGACGCTCGATGAGTTGTTCTTCTCCTGTTTTGCGCAGGGTCTGGTCTATGTGATCCAGTCCGGGCGCTATCTTTATCCCACAGCTATTACGATTTACAACCATTACGCCCAGCTGCGCTAGCTCGGGCTGTCTAGAAAGAGGTATTCCATGGCCGACGAGACCATGACCGACGAGCAGATTCTTGAAGGTGTGGAGCACAAGAGCTTCGTCGCCACGTCCGACCGCACTGCCGCCTCGCTGTCCGCGAGCGGTGTCGCCGCCGAGGATGTCGCCCGCGCCGCCGCGCAGGCCGCCTACGACAAGAAGGGCGAGGACGTTCAGGTGCTCGACCTGACCGAGCTTTCCGACGTATGCGACTACTTTGTGCTTGCCACCGGCACCAACAACCGCCAGGTCGATTCTATCGTCGATGAGATCGAGGAGAAGGTCGCCGAGGCTTGCGGCGAGCACCCGTTCTCCATCGAGGGTCGCGAGCAGAAGACCTGGATGCTCATGGACTATGGTTCGGTTGTCGTCCACGTCTTCACTCCCGAAGCCCGCGACTTCTACCGCCTAGAAAAGCTCTGGGGCGACGCCCCCCAGCTCCCCCTCAACCTCCTCTAGAGCTTTGCTTGGGCCAGGGCTTTTTTAGCTACTCTTATCCGTTTGCCGGGCAGTTGCGGTTTTCCGCAGCTACCCGGCTTTCTTTTTGCCCAAAGTAGCTAATTTGGGACGGGGCTTTTTTAGCTACTACCTACCGTTCGCCGATAGAAGCGAGTTGCGGTTCATTGCGTGATATTTAGCTTTCCGACTCGGGTAACGTATTTGTTATCTGTAGAGGAGGAGATGCGTATGACTCGGACCGCGCGGGAAATCTCTGTTTACGGCTATTACCATGTCGTCCAAAAGGGCTGTGGTGGTCAGCTGATATTTGAGGATGCCGATGATCGGATATATTTGATTCGGTTGCTTGCCTCGAAATGCCGAAAATACGACGTCAATATCATTGCTTGGTGCCTTATGGACAACCATATTCACTTGTTGCTAGATGATGAACATGTTCACCTGAGCGATTGCATGCACTCTGTTACGACTGCATATGCGATGTATTTCAACGCGAAAACCGGACGGAAGGGACCAGTTTTTCAGGATCGATTTAAGAGCGTGCCGATTCTTAACGATGATCAGCTGCTCAACTGTGTGAGATATATTCACGATAATCCTGCGAAAGCCAGGATTGGGACTGCTTCACTATATCGTTGGAGCAGTTTTAGCGAATATATGGGATACCCGGGTATTTGTATGACTGAATGTGTGCTAGGTTTGCTCGGAGATTCTCAGAGATTTTTTGCTTTCAGTACCTCGGGAGAACCGAATCGATATTGCTTCCGTGACGGCGCTCATGTGAGCGACATAGATGCACTGGAGTTTGCACAGGCTCTCCTTAAACCGTATGAGCCTCACCACCTTAAAGCTTTGCCTAAAGCCGTGCGCGACAACTACATCCGTACGCTCAAAAACGAGGGCTTTTCGATAAAGCAGATCGTGCGCCTCACGGGCATCGGTCACTGCACGATTCAGAAGGTCAAGCTCGATCAGTAGCTATTTGGGACAGAGTTTTGTTGCGGCGGGCAAACCGGACATCCGGGGTAGTCAATTTGGGACGGGGCTATTTTAGCTACCCTTTGGCTGACGGTGAATGAATTAGGCCGAATGAATCTCAACCGATATATAGGGGTAGCTAAAATAGCCCCGTCCCAAATTGACTACCAATGCCGTGTCGGACGGAAGGCAGCAACCCCCCGTCCAAAAAAGACTAGTTATTGAAGCGGGATTGGCGGCCGAAGGATAGGGCGGTGTCGCCGAATTTGTCTCGGACGGCGTCGATGGCGACGGAGAGGTCGCGGCGGTCGCTGGATTGGGCTCCGCGGTCATCGATCGCGCAGAACAGGTCAGTCTGGATGCCGCCTTGGTGGTCGAAGTCGCTCATGCCGATGCCCGCTAAGCGAACATGCATGCCATCCTGCCAGATGTTGTCGAGCAGTTCGAGTGCAACCGCCACGAAGATGTTCTCATCGTCGGTCGGATGAGGCAGCCGGCGCTGTGCCGTACGCCCGCTGCCATACGAATACTTAAGCTTGAGCGTTACCGTGGCACCCGTCAGCCCCTGACGGCGCAGGCGGCGTCCCACTGACTCTCCCAACAGCGCAATCGCCGCCTCAATATCCCCACGCTCAGTTAAATCTTTAGCAAAGGTGCGTTCATTGCTGACCGACTTGACCTCGCGCTCTTCATCGAGGCTCGTGACTTCGGAGATTTCGAGTCCCAGCGCACGCTGGCGCATGCGTTCGCCGTTGACGCCAAAAATAGAGGCCAAGGTGGATTCCGGTGCACGTGATAGCTCGCCGAGGGTGTAGATGCGCATGCGGCGCAGTCGCTCCTCGGCCGAGCGCCCGATGCCGCTCATGGCAGATACCGGCAGCGCGGCCAAAAAGCGCTGCTCGGTTCCGGGGCGCACGATGGTCAGCCCAAACGGCTTATCCCGCTCGCTTGCGATCTTTGCGACCGTCTTGTTGCAGCCCACGCCAATGGAACAGGTCACTCCCAGCCCTGCCACGCGGTCGCTTATACGCTGCGCAACCAGCAGCGGGTCTTCGGGCGCAAAGCGACCCGGTGTGATATCGATAAAGGCTTCGTCGATGGATACGCGCTCCACGCGCGGCGTCTCCTCGGCAAGAATCGCCATGACCTGCGCGCTCACCTCGCGGTAGCGGTCGAAGTGCCCGTGTGTCCAAATGGCCTGAGGACACAGACGCCGTGCCTCGGCCGAGGGCATGGCGGAGTGCACGCCAAAGCGACGTGCCTCATATGAACACGTGGACACGACGCCACGCGAATCGGCGTCTCCGCCCACGATGAGCGGTTTTCCGCGCCATTCGGGATGGTCGAGCATCTCCACGCTCGCAAAAAACGCATCGAGGTCCATGAGGCCCACCGCCGGACCCGTCCAGGGAGGCGGCGTGACGCCCATGGCATCCTCATAACCGTATGTATGTTCGCGTCTTTCCATGTCATGAGTATACCGCGCAGCTCATGTGGGGTGCGTGTATGTGCTTGCAAATCCCGAATTCTTGTCTAAGATATGGATTTGCCCTCGACTACACCGAAGAAGTTGGTCTCACGGACTTCACCTGCCCGCGTCGATGGCGTATTATGTTCAACTGTTTGTTTGTAGTTGCAGCCTAAAGCTGCTTGGTTGGAGGAGTTTCCTTTGGCAGTCAAGATTCGCCTTGCTCGTCACGGCGCTAAGAAGCGTCCGTACTACCGTGTCGTCGTCGCCGATTCCCGCGCCCCGCGTGACGGTCGTATCATCGAGGAGGTTGGCCGCTACAACCCGATGACCGCCCCCAAGACCATCAACCTCGACCTCGAGAAGATCGCCGACTGGCAGTCCAAGGGCGCTCAGCTCACCGACGCCGTCGCCGCTCTGGTCAAGGCCGCCAACGAGGGCGAGAAGACCGAGACCGTCGTCAAGAAGTCCAAGAAGCAGCTCGCCAAAGAGGCCGAGGCCGCTAAGGCTGCCGCTGAGGCCGCTGAGGGCGCCGAGGAGTAAATCGTGCCTGAGGTTGACGCTGCACAGCTCGAGGGTGAGGCAATGCTCTCAGATCGCATCGCCGATCTCGTCGAATATCTCGTTGTTCAGATCGTCGACGACCCGGATTCCGTGAGCCTTGAGGTCATCGATGGTGACGACGCCTCTACGATTGAGGTTTCGGTCGCCGAGGATGACGTCGCTAAGGTCATCGGCCGTCGTGGCCGTACCATCAAGGCCATTCGCACGCTCGCCCGTGCACTGGCCGCTCGCCTCGACACTGCTGTCGAGGTAGAGGTTCTGGGCTAGGACCTTGAGGTCCCAGTACAAAAACATCGCCCGTGTGGTCAAGCCGCACGGAAGGAAGGGGGAGGTCCTCGCGCAGCCGCTGCGGGGGCTTCCTTCTGTATTAGAGCCGGGTATGCGCGTCGCCCTGACGCCGCCGGCGCTCAAGCGCGACCGCTTTTGCACGGTCGTGTCCGTCACCGATACGGGCGATGGCGATCTGGTCTCGTTTGAGGGCATTGACGACTTGACGGCCGCCGAGGGCATCACGGGATGCTACGTGCTGGCAAATCGTGACGACTTTGAGCTCGATTCGCTCGATGCTGCCTATACCGACCTGATGGGTCGCGAGGTGGTCGACGAGCGCTTCGGTTCGCTCGGCACGATCGTCGAGATCATGTCGACGCCCGCTAACGATGTTTGGGTTGTCGAGGGCGATCGGTACGGCGAGGTACTGATTCCCGTGATCGAGCAGGTTGTGCTCGATCTTCCCGACACAGGAACAATTTCCGTCCATGTTATGGACGGCCTGATCGATATGGACAAGTAGGGAGGACAACATGCTGATTGAGACCCTTTCGGTCTTTCCCGAGATGTTTGAGCCCGTCATGTCCACATCGATTTTGGGCCGCGCCCGCAAGGCCGGCCTTTTTGATTTTAAGGCCTATAACCTGCGTGACTGGACGCACGACCGTCATCGTACCGTTGATGACGAGCCGTACGGCGGCGGGCAGGGCATGCTCATGAAGGTCGAGCCTATCGCAGAGGCCATCGAGGCCATTAGCGCAGAGGGTCCCAAGCCCACTGTGGTGTTCTTTACCCCCTGTGGCGAGCCTTTTTCGCAGCATGTGGCCGAGCGCCTGCTCAAAAGTGAGCGCCTGCTGTTTGTGTGCAGTCGCTACGAGGGCGTCGACGAGCGCGCGTATGCGTATGCCGATGAGCGTCTGTCGATCGGCGACTACGTGCTCACGGGCGGCGAGCTTCCCGCTATGGTCGTTGCCGATGCTGTCGTACGCCTCATCCCCGGCGCCCTTGGTGACGAGATGAGCAACGTCGACGAGTCGTTCTCGACCGCCGAGGATGGAGGCCTGCTCGAGTACGCGCAGTACACCCGTCCTGCCGAGTTCAACGGCGAGGGCGTGCCTCCGGTGCTTGTGAGCGGCGATCACGCCAAGGTCGATGCCTGGCGTCGCAAGAACGCCATCGAGCGCACCTGCCGCTGGCGTCCCGATCTGATCGAGACGGCGCGGCTCACGCCCGAGGAGCGCGCTTACGCGCAGGAGATCCTTGACGCTTCGTATTCGCAGAGCGAGGAGTGAGTATGGTTCCTACGCAACATTCCGCGTTGAGGGGCGCTTTTGAGTGGATCGCGGTCATCGCGATCGCGCTCGTGGCCACCTTCCTGATCCGCACCTTTGTGGTCGAGCCCTTTGTGGTGCCCACCGGCTCTATGGAGGACACGATCGAGATTGGCGACCAGATCCTGGCACAAAAGGTGAGCCTCGAGCTCGGTCAGCCCGTCAAGCAGGGCGATATCGTGGTGTTTCACAACCCCGATGGCACCTCCGAGCATGATGTTCTTGTCAAGCGTGTTATTGCCACGGCCGGCCAGACGGTCGACCTGCAGGATGGCAAGGTGGTCGTTGACGGCCAAGCGCTCGACGAGGACTATACGACGGGCATGAGCTGGCCACTTTCGGTCCAAGCGCCCGGCGCTCAGGTAAGCTATCCCTACACCGTTCCCGACGGGTGCGTGTGGGTGATGGGCGACAACCGCGAAAACTCTGCCGACTCACGCTACTTTGGTCCCGTCGATCGCTCTGATTTGATCGCTGTGGCGCTTGTGCGCTACTGGCCGCTCAACCGCATCGGCGCTATCGACTAAAAACCGCTATAGTACAGTACCTAACCGTGTAATCGTTTCGACGAGGGGATATTAGAGGCATGAACGCTTCATCGCTTTCCTTCCAAGACATCATCTTGCGTCTCCAGCAGTACTGGGGCGAGCAGGGCTGCGTCATTATGCAGCCCTATGACTCCGAGGTCGGTGCCGGTACCTTCCATACCGCGACCACGCTGCGCTCGCTCGGTCCCGCCGAGTGGCGCACCTGCTATGCGCAGCCTTGCCGCCGTCCCGCCGACGGCCGCTACGGCGAGAACCCCAACCGCATGCAGCACTACTATCAGTTCCAGGTGCTCATCAAGCCCTCTCCGGTCAACGCCCAGGAGCTTTACCTGGGGTCTCTTGCCGCTATCGGTCTGGACCCCAACGACCATGACGTCCGCTTTGTCGAGGACGACTGGGAGAGCCCGACGCTCGGCGCCTGGGGCCTTGGCTGGGAGGTCTGGCTCAACGGCATGGAGGTCACGCAGTTTACGTACTTCCAGCAGGTGGGCGGCATCGAGGTC
>CABVAS010000024.1 GCA_902496375.1 uncultured Collinsella sp. | reverse complement strand
CATCTTGAACACCTTTCGCTCTTAACTAGGTGTCCAATTCATCATACCCACTCCAAGTCCGGACCGCCCCGCGGTCCAACTTTCTGTCCGCACCCCCTTTATGCAGCTAGAGCCGTAAAACAGTCCCTATTTCACCGCAACTCATGAGGAGGCTATTCGTCGCTGCCCGGCTTGCGACGGTTGGCCTTTTTAATGGCGTTGAAGTGCTTGTCATTGAGCCTGCGCTGGCGAGAGCGCTGAGGCACCTTGGTCTTTACGCGCCGGCGCGGTGGACGCCCGCGACGCCCAAGCTCGGCGCGCAGCTTACGCAGGCAGCTACTACGGTTTTGGAACTGACTGCGGCTCTCGCGCGCCGTCACGGTAATCCCCGAAGGGATATGTTTCATACGCACCGCCGAGTCCGTCGTGTTCACGCCCTGTCCGCCCGGACCCGTCGCGCGAAACACCTGCACCTCGCAATCGCGCGCCAACTCCTCGGCCGACATCTCGGCATAGCGCGCATACTCGCGCCATCCCATCTTATTCTCATCCATATCAACACCTCCCCTCATACAAAAAATGTGACAAAGGGACAGTCCCTTTGTCACATCGCACACCAATCGCTTGTGTCGCGCGCTTAGGCGAAGGTGATCTCGCCGGTCTCGCAGTCCATATCGGCGATACGGGCCAGGCTCTCAACGCGGAAGCCGCGCTCGCGGAGCTTATCGCCACCGCCCTGGAAGCCCTTCTCCACCGCAATGCCAATGCCGGATACCTCGGCACCTGCAGCCTCGCAAATCTTGATAAGACCCTCGAGCGCGCAGCCGTTGGCCAAAAAGTCGTCGATGATCAGGACCTTGTCGCCCTCGGACAGGAAGCGCTTGCCGACGATGACCGGGTACTCCTTCTGCTTGGTAAAGGAGTAGATGGTCGTGGCATACTGCTCGCCGTCGAGGTTGATGGACTGTGCCTTCTTGGCAAAGACCACCGGCACGCCGCCAAAATGCTGGGCTGCAATGCAAGCCATGCCAATGCCCGAAGCCTCGATAGTCAGGATCTTGTTGATCTCGACACCCTCGAACAGACGGGCCCACTCGGCGCCCATGTGGTCGAACAGCTCAACGTCGCATTGGTGGTTGAGGAAGGCATCAACCTTAAGGACGTTACCGGCCTTTACGATGCCGTCATGGCGAATACGATCCTCAAGCTCCTGCATGGCGCAACCCCTTCTCGCGGCAACGATACCGCGCGATTAATAAACGTTGTTCGATAGTCTACCACGGACCGACCCCCGCCCGCCCCACAAGCCGCATCGCACCACAAACCAGTCTTTTTGGGACGGCGCGAATCGTGGCAGACAGCCTCCCAACACGCTAATGGCGGGCGCGCATCTTCACCAAACGCACCATGGCAAGCGCAAAGCCCACAGCGGCCACAGCCATAAGTACGTAAAACACCGAGCGAAAGCCGAATAGGAACACATCCGGACGGCCTGCAACAAAACTAGTTACGGCCTCGCCCATCGCCACGCTCATCTGCCCATACAGGATATTCGACGCCACCGTAATACCGAGTGCCATGCCGGCGTAGCGTGCCAAACTGCCCAAGCTGCCCGCAAAGCCGAGTGCTTCGCGCGGAGCCGAGCCCATATACAGCGAGTTATTGGGGCTCTGGAAAATCGACGTACCGCACGACATAAACGCAACGCAGCACACGATCACAGGGATAGAAGAGCGCTCGTCGAGCGTGCTTACCGCAAAGAGACCGCACACGTACACGCCCAGGCCGACCGCCGTGGGGCCCTCGCAGCCAACACGGTCCGAAACCGTACCCGAAAGCGGTCCGATAAAGGCATTCACCATCGGCAGCGCCAAAAACAGCAGGCCGGAAATGTCAGAACCAAATCCGTGGGCGTCCTGAAAATAGAACGGCAGAATAAACTCGGATGCGCCAATACCAACGAACACGATGAGCATGCAGGCAAGGTTGATGGTGAAGGCCGAATTTGCAAAGCAGCGACGAGCGGCCTCGATCAGGGACATGGCGCGCTCGCAGGCCTCCGGCTTAACATGCGGCAGCGTGTAGAGTCCCACGATAAACGAGATCACGCCAATGGGCAGGTTGATGAGGAAGATGCTCTCCCAGGGAAAGCTTGCCACCAGCATGCCGCCGAGCACGGGGCCACACATCATGCCGAGGGCCACGAAGGTCGCGAGAATGCCCATGGCACGGCCTCGTTCGCGCGCCGGAAACGACTCGGTGATGATACCCATGTTGTTGGCCATGGCCGCCGCGCAACCGACACCCTGAACAATGCGTGCCAGGATTAGAACCTCGAGCGAGGCCGAAAGGCCGCACAGCAGCGAACCGACCGAAAAAACGATGACGCCCAGCTGGAACACATTCACCTTGCCGCGCACGTCGCCCAGACGGCCAAACGGCAACATAGCCACGCAAGTCGCAAGCAGATACACCGAGCTTACCAGCTGAATGCGATCGAGGCCCACGCCCAGCCCCTTTTGCATCACGGGCAGCGCCACGGTCACGACGGTCGAATCCAGACACACCATAAACGTCATAATGAGCACGGTAAACAGAATCGCCCATTTGTTCTTGCCATGGGTGTCGCCCTCTAGGGCAATGTGCTCGCGGCGCAGCTGCTCTGCAGTTTTCTCCATATCCATCCTTTCGAGTGGCCCAACGAAAAAACGGGGCCCCAATCGCCTGCAAACAGCCGCGATTGGGGTCCCGCCTACGGAATCGGAACTACAGGTCGCCGAAGCTTTCTGCCAGCATCGGCACCTTGTACGGAGCTAGCCTAGCACTGCTCGAGCGCCTGCTCAAGGTCGGCAATCAGATCGGCCGTGTCCTCGAGGCCGCACGACAGGCGCACCATGTCGGCGGAGATGCCACAGGCGATGAGCTCCTCATCGTTCATCTGGCGATGCGTGGCATTAGCGGGATGCAGGCAGCAAGTGCGGGCGTCGGCCACGTGCGTGGCGATCTGGGCGAGCTTGAGGCTCTTCATAAAGGTCTCGGCCGCCGCGCGACCACCGTTAAAGCCAAAGCTCACCACGCCGCAGGTACCGTTGGGCATGTACTTCTGAGCGATGTCATAGTACTTATCGCCCTCCAGGCCCGGATAGCTCACGAAGCGTACCTTGGGATGGCTCTGCAGGAACTTGGCAACGGCCAGGCCGTTCTCACAATGACGCGGCATGCGCACATGCAGGCTCTCGAGTGAGCTGTTCAGGAAGAAGGCCGCCTGCGGATTCTGCATAGGACCAAGATCGCGCATGAGCTGAGCGGTTGCCTTGGTAATGAAGGCACCCTCGCGACCAAACTTCTCGGCATAGGTCACGCCGTGGTAGCTCTCATCGGGCGTGGTAAGACCCGGGAACTTGTCCGCATGAGCCATCCAGTCAAACTGGCCGTGGTCAACGATCACGCCGCCCAGGTAGGCAGCATGTCCATCCATGTACTTGGTGGTGGAGTGCGTAACGATGTCGGCACCCCACTCAAAGGGACGGCACATCACAGGCGTCGGGAAGGTGTTGTCGACCATCAGCGGCACGCCGTGGTCATGTGCGGCCTTGGCAAAGCGCTCAATATCGAGCACGGCAAGGGCGGGGTTGGCAATCGTCTCGCCAAAGACGAGCTTGGTATTGGGCTCAAAGGCTGCCTCGAGCTCCTCATCGGTGCAGTCGGGGGCAACGAACGTGCAGGTCACGCCCATGCGGCCCATGGTGTGGGCGAGCAGGTTATACGTACCGCCGTAAATGGCAGAGCTCGCGACCACGTGATCGCCGGCACCGGCCACGTTAAAGATCGCGAGGAAGTTCGCAGCCATGCCCGAGCTCGTAAGCATCGCGGCGGCGCCTCCCTCCATCTCACAGATCTTGGCGGCAACCAAATCGCACGTGGGGTTCTGCAGGCGGCTGTAGAAGTAACCAGACTCCTCCAGGTCAAACAGCTTGCCCATGTGCTCCGACGTGTCGTACTTCCACGTGGTGGACTGGTAGATGGGCACCTGGCGCGGCTCGGCATCTCCCGGGTGATAGCCGCCCTGAACACATGTAGTACCGATAGTCTGCTCGCTCATATCTAGCTCCCTTGCCTGGGTTACGTTTTATTCGGTTCACGATACCGCTACCCTGCACCCCTCTCAACCCATCCCCAAGGTAGGTTATGGGACTAATTGATCAGGGGTATTTATCTCAAGCCTTAAGCATTTGCTCGATAGATAAAAATGAGGCATACATGAAGCTCTCGATGATTACATGCACCGTCACGGGTACCATAGGCGGGTACACCGTGACCAAGGAGACAACGATGAAGCAAATCGATACGGCCCAGCTCGACATCACCGCCTGTCAGGCTCAGGCTGCCGAATACCACGCCCGTGGCTTTAACTGCGCACAGGCCGTCGCCTGCACGCTCGCGCCCGCCGTCGGGCTCGATCCCCAGACCGCCTTCACCCTCACCGAAGGCTTTGGCGCCGGCATGGGCGGCATGACCGAAACCTGTGGCGCCATCTCGGGCGCCGTGGCCATCATGGGCTTTGTGATGAGCGAAGGCATGGAAAACCCCAAGACCAAGGGCCAGACCTACAAGCTGTCGCGCGAAATCGCCAAGCGTTTTGGCGAGAAGAACACGACGACCGTCTGCGGCACGCTCAAGGGCATCGGATCGGACAAGGGTCCGCTCCGCAGCTGCCCCGGCTGCATCGACGATGCCATCGAGATCGCCTGCGATGTGCTAAAGCAGCTCGCCGAGTAAACGACAGCAACATAAAACGACGGCCGGCGCGCTTGGGATTCAACCAAAAGCACGCCGGCCGTCGCCGTTAGAACTCGGCAAATTCGGGAGCACCAACCTCAATCTCCTCGCGCCCCGCCATAAGCTCGCGCATCTTAGCGCAAAACGGCTCCTGCTCCCCCGACTTAAACACCAAATGAAGCGTCACGGCATCCGCGTAATCGGTATCCGAAACCTTGGCACCCGAATCCTGCGCCAAACGAAGCACCTGCTCATACTGCGGATAGGCCACATGCACGTCGACCGGCACGACACTCGTCATCTCGACGATCTGCCCGGCCTCCTGAGCCGCGGCCACCGCCGCCTGCGTCGCCGCGGTATAGGCGCGTACCAAGCCACCAGGCCCCAACAAGGTGCCGCCAAAATAGCGCGTCACCACGCAGCAAACATTCTTGAGCCCCGCACCGCGCAGCACCTCGAGCGTCGGCATCCCGCTCGTGCGGCTCGGCTCGCCGTCATCGCTCTGACGCTCACGTCCATCGACCAAAATCCACGCGGGAACATTGTGTCGAGCGTCGTAATGACGTTTGCGAACGGTCTCGATAAAGGCATTCGCCTCATCCTCGGACTCAATATGGACCAGCTGGGCAATAAACCGGCTCTTGCGGTCCACAAACTCGCCTGAAGCCTCAATATTCGATTGCAGAGTAAAATAGCTGTCCAACAAAGCCCCTCAACAAAATAAAGCGCAGCAACAAACAGCCTCAATAATACGATAACCCTAGTAAAAAGAATGGCAACGCCGATGATTCCGTCAACGAAAGCGAGAACCCGTCAGCGCGAGCAAGGTGCCTTGAAAGACGAGGGCATTGACCTTATGGTCATGCCCGAAGGCTTGAAAGGCAGATTGCCGCGCTGATGGGTTCGCAGCGTCAACAAAGTGCCAAGTGGGCCTGTAAGCCGGGTTCTGTCGTGAACGGTCATTTATCTTGTCTGCACGTTACCGTGCAGCTCCACGCACGCTACCCGAACGCGGACCGGGCCGGCCCATAGCGTTCCTATTCGCGCTTGCTCCGGATGGGGCTTGCCAAGCCGCCGTGTTGCCACGACGCTGGTGGTCTCTTACACCACCGTTTCAGCTTTTCCCTTTACGCCTTGCGGCGCAGGTGGGAGTCTTCTTTTCTGCGGCGCTTTCCGTCGGATCACTCCGCCCGGCCGTTAGCCGGCATCCCGCCCTCTGGAGCCCGGACTTTCCTCACGCGTACTGCAAGCAGCACATCGCGCGACCGTCTGGCCCACTCAGCAGTGCAAAAGTGTAACACACCGTTGCCGCAGGCAATGGCACAACGCAAACGCTCGACACGATATACCAAGAACCGCCATGCGCCACAATGGTCCTGTCGATGGGCAACGTCGTCAGTCGAGACGCGACCGCGCTCCGCACCCCTCCGTCTACTCGGTGCGTTCCCGCCTCCTCCCCGAGGCGGGATGTCGGCATTTTTCATGCACCGACAACCCAATAGCAAACAGACAACCCGGGCAGCATTGCGCACGGGTAGCATCGCGCGCCTCAGCAGCAAATGCAAAAAGGGACCCGTCCATTGCGGACGGATCCCTTAAAACAGGTGATCGTCAAACCGATTTACTCGGCGTCGGTCTCCTCGTCCTTCTTCTCGGAAGGAAGCGGGGTAACCTCGATCTCGACGCCCAGAGTCTCAGCAGCAGACTTCATGGACAGGGAGATGCGACGACGGTCGAGGTCGATCTCCATGACCTTGACCTGAACCTTGTCGCCCACGTGGGTGACCTGAGAAGGCTGGTCGACGTGCTTGTTAGCCATCTCGGAGATGTGCACCAGGCCCTCGATGCCCTCGCCCAGGTCGACGAAAGCGCCGAACGGGACAAGCTTGGTCACAGTGCCCTCGACGATAGCGCCGACGGGGTACTTCTTGACCAGTGCGCGCCACGGATCCTCGGTGGTCTGCTTGAGACCCAGGGAGATGCGCTCGCGGTTGAGATCGACGTCGAGAACCTCGACCTCGACCTCCTGGCCGACCTTGACAACCTCGGAAGGATGGTTGACGTGGTTCCAGGAGAGCTCGGAGATGTGGATGAGGCCGTCGATACCGCCGAGGTCGACGAAGGCGCCGAAGTCGACGATGGAGGAAACGGTGCCCTGGAGACGCATGCCAGACTTAAGCTTGGACAGGATCTCGGAGCGCTCGGCCTTACGGGACTCCTCGAGCACGACGCGACGGGAGAGGACGACGTTGTTGCGGTTGCGGTCCATCTCGATGACGCGGGCCTCGATGCGAGTGCCCATGTAGGAGGTGAGGTCCTTGACGCGACGGAGGTCGACGAGGGAAGCGGGCAGGAAGCCACGCAGGCCGATGTCGAGGATCAGGCCGCCCTTGACAACCTCGATAACCTCGCCCTCGACGTTCTCGCCGGAGTTGAACTTCTCCTCGATGCGGTTCCAAGCACGCTCGTACTCGGCACGCTTCTTGGACAGGACCAGACGACCGTCCTTGTCCTCCTTCTGGAGAACCAGAGCCTCGATGGGATCACCGAGTGCAACGATGTCTGCAGGGTTAGCGTCCTTGCGGATGGACAGCTCGCGGACCGGGATAACGCCCTCGGACTTGAATCCGATGTCAACGAGCACCTCGTCATGCTCGATCTTAACGACAGTGCCGTTAACGAGATCGCCCTCATCAAAGTCGGTAATCGTACCGTCGATGAGGTTGTTCATCTCCTCCTCATTGACATCGTCAAGAGAGAAAATGGACGAGTTCTGAATCTCACTCAAAGGTGGACCCCTTTCGAACTACGGGGCCCCGATTGCTAGGACCTACAGAAGGGTGCGACAAGCACACAACGTTTAGGAACACTCGGGAGCCGACAGATACTAATGTGACGCTTATGCAATCACGTTCGTATAGGTTACGGGGAAATGAGTTCGATTTCAAGCGTGAACTGCGTTTTTTTACTCGTGTGGAGACTTTTTCGTAATCTTATGGACAGCCGTCTCCACAACTTGACGATAAGCAGTTTGCCCATACGCCTTTGAGGTAAAGTATCCGGAGCCAACGATTCTGGAACGATTTATCGAGAAAGGTGCCCGCGTGCTCAAAGCAGTCGTTTTCGATATGGACGAAACGCTTCTTAGCATCAACCTCAACGCGTTCATCCTTCGCTATTTTAAGGATGTCTCGTCGATGCTCGCGGATATCGGTCGCCGCAGTCACGGCGGCACGATGGCACGACTCGGCACCATCTTGGTCGACCTCAACGCCAATCGCCGAAGCGGCACGGATAATCGCACCAATCTTGAGTTCTACCAAGAAGAGGTTGAGCGCCGGTGCGGCATTTGCCTCTCGGACCCACTTATCTACGAGGCGTTTACCTACTACGACCGCGAAGTTCTTCCGTACAAGAACGACGATGTCATCAACGCCCACGCCATGCCCGGCGCACACGCCGCACTTCAGGCCGTACAGGATGCAGGACTGCGCTGCGCGCTCTTCACCAACCCCAGCTTTCCGCAGGGGGCCATCGAGTGCCGCATGGGTTGGGGCGATCTGACCGACGCCCCCTTTGAGCTCGTCACGCACATGGGAAACACCACCCGCTGCAAGCCCGATGCCACCTACTATCTAGAGCAGCTTCAGGTGATGGGGCTCGAGCCGCACGAGGTCCTTATGGTAGGCAACGACCCCAAGCGCGACTTCCCCAGCCCCGCCTGCGGCATTCAGACTGCCTATGTGGGCCAAGGCAAGCCCAGCCGAGCCACCTGGTGCGGAACGATGGAAGACTTCGCCCGCGACTTTAACGCCGTAGTAGAAGCCTTCTACGAACACCAAATAGCCGATGCACTAAGCTAGTCTCCAAATCCGGAATGGGGCAAACGTCAGGTACGTTTGTCCCATGCTTCGTTACGTGGGCAACGGCTTGAGGGCAAGATGCGACGGCGCGGTGTCTTAGGCCGTGATCATTTTGATGCGCTCACCGATTTTAGCGTCGCGCTTGTCGGAGATGACAGTAAAGCCCTCCAAATCGCGCACCTTTACATTTGAAAACACGTGGAACTTGGAACTATCGGCGAGCACGTAACTCGTCTGGGCGTTCTGCATCACGATGCGTTTTTTGATGGCCTCGGGATAACCCGGCGTCATGATGCCGCGGTCCTCGTCCACCGCGTTGACGCCTATAAACGCCCGGTCAAAATACAGCTCACGCAACGTGTTCTCCACCATTGGCCCGGTCAGTGAGCAGGTGACGGGATTGAAGTCGCCGCCAATAACCACCACCTTGGCCGCGAGCTCGCCCGTAAAGCGACATGCATAGCCATTGGTGGTGTAGATGGTTACCGGCTTATCGACGAGTATGCCCAGGAGGGCCGTCGCAGTGGTACCAGAATCGACATAGACTGTCTCGCCGTCCTCGACCTCCGCCGCCGCGCGGCGCGCGATCAGGTCTTTCTCGCTACTCCGCTGCGCGCCCTTTTCAAAGACACTCGCCTCGTGAGCCGCAGAATGCAGCTTGACCGCACCGCCGGTCAGATACTCGATGCTCCCCCGCTTCTCGAGCTCCTTGAGGTCGCGGCGCAGCGTAGACATCGACACGTCGGGCATAAAGGCCGCGAGCTCGTCGATCTTGAGCAGGTCGGCCTCCCTAAGCTTGTTAAGAATCAGTTCATGGCGCTCATACGGAATCATCGGCGTTCCTTCCTTTTCATCTATTTTCAAAGTTTAACCTAATTAAGCCAAGCAAAAGCAAAAGCAAAAAGGGTCGCTGCCATATAAGCAGCGACCCTTTATCAGATGGAGGTCGGTCTTGGCCTTGAGCTCATGACGCAGGGTCTCAAAGCGAGATTAGGCGAGCTGATCGTCCTTACCAGTAAAGATGTAGCCGAGCACGCCGGCAACAACAGCCGAAATAGCCATGCCGATCATGGCGAAGGCGAAGTTCATCGGGTCGGAGGAGACGAAGGCCGGGAACGTGGTGACGGAGCCAAAGACAAAGGCAGTGGTGACGACCTTGAAGAGGCCGAGGAACGCACCGCCGCAGGCGCCGCCGATGATCTGAGCCAGGAAGAGCTTCTTGTTCTTGACGAGCATACCAAAGAGCGTGGGCTCGATGATGGCAGAGAGGCAGATGGTCACGGCGCCGGTCATGGCAAAGCTCTTAAGCTTCTGGTCGCGGGCCTTGAGGAAGACGCCGAGGGCGCAACCGATAACGGCAAAGTTGCAGGCAAAGGTGGCCGGGCAAATGTAGTCGAAACCGTTGGAGGCAATATTGTTAATCATGATGGGGTTAACGGCCCAGTGAATACCCATCGAGACGAGCACGGACCAGCCGCCGCCCACCAGGATGCCAGCAAGCACGTTGGAGCGGGCGATGAGCCAGTTGACCACGAAGGCAATACCCTCGCCGGCATAGACGCCCAAGGGACCGATCACGAGCATGGTGGCGGGGACCATGATGATCAGCGAGACCGCGGGGAGCACGACGAGCTTAAGGGTCTCGGGCACATGCTCATCCAGGAACTTATAGAGGAACGAGTAAACCCAGATGGCGATGATGGCCGGGATAACGGTGGAGTTGTAGCTCATAAGCACCACGGGAATGCCGAAGAACTCGCTCATGGCGCCGTTGCCCGCATCGCCCATCAAGCCGATAAAGTCGGGATAGAGCAAACAGGCGCAGATCAGGGCCGACAGATACGGGCTCGCACCAAAGCGTTTGCCCGATGAGAAGCCCAGAAGCACCGGCAGGAAGTAGAACACGCTCATCGAGAGGGTGTAGAGGATGGTGTAGGTGCCCGTGCCCTCGGTGATAAGGCCAAGCTGAACCGCAAGGATCAGCAGACCGCGGAGGATACCGGAGCCGGCCATGGCGGGCAGCAGCGGAGCAAAGACGCCCGAGATGGCGGAGAAGATCTTAGAGACGATGCCCTCGTCAGAGGAGGCGCTTGTGGAGACCTCGGCGCCCGAACCCTTGACGAGCGGCTCGAACTTCTCGTAGAGCTTGGGCACCTCGGTGCCGATCAGCACCTGGTACTGGCCGGCAGAGTTGACGGTGTTGACCACGCCGTCAACCTCCTTGACGGCCGCGTCGTCGCACTTGGAATCGTCGCGCAGGTTCAGGCGGAGACGGGTGGCGCAGTGTGTCATGCCCGAGATATTCTCGGGGCCGCCCACGGCGGCAAGAATGCCCTTGGCAGTAGCTTCCCAATCGCGTTTCATATAATGATTACCTCCCCATCGCGCAGAAGAGCTCGCGCACGAGCGCGGCCGCTGCGAGCGCATCGTTTGCGTCGATCACGGACTGGATTTTTTCATGGCCCACGCTTTCCAGGGCGTCATTCATAAGCTTCATCATAGCGAGGTTATGAGCGCACTCCCCTTCCGCGTCCTCGATAATCGGGAACGTGTCAAAGTAGATAGCGTGATCAAAGGCGTATTTCTTGAGGTAGAAAAGCATTTCGAGCGTCTTGACAGGCGTAGCCATGCCGATCATGAGCCCGTCGTCCATCACGCCGTAACCATCGTTGAGGTGAATGCCGTAGAGGTTGCCGGCGCGGCCGAAGATATCGGTAGCCATCGCGGGGTTCTCGTGCTTCATGAGCATATGACAGTAATCGAGCGTGACACCCAAATTCTCGCGGTCCACCGCGTTGAGGATCATGCCGGTGAGGCCCATCGTATCGATATAGGCGTAGCTGCGCTCCTCATAGGGCTTGTACTCGATGGAGATATGCAGGTCGGGTGCATAGTCGCAGACCGCCTGGAACGCCTTAACGAGGTTGTCAAACACGCGGGTGTAGTCGATCTGGAAGCTGTAGTCAAAGCCATCGTGACCGAGCCAGATTGTCACGGTATCGCCGCCGCAGGCGCGACAGTAGTCGCAGGCCTCATAGCAGAGCTTAAGCGCCTCCCCAGCGAGCGCGGGATCCTGGTTGCCCAGGTCACCATTGATGAAGTCGCTGCGAAAGCGAAGGGCCGTGCCGTTGAGCTTGAGATCGTGCGCGTCGAGCTTGGCCTTCATCTCTTCGGCGGGGATGCCTGCCACATGCTCGGGGTAGTTAAGGTCCACATGGGTGAGGCCGACACGCTGGAATTGATCGAAGACGTGGTCGATGTTCTTCTCACCGGTTCGGTAGTAAGAGTTGATACGGGTTGCGAATTTCATCGCTGAGCTGCCTTTCCTGTAAGGAAACGTTCAAGCGGGAAGCCCCGACCGTTGCGCGCATTTGGACAGGCGCCTCTTCCGCAACTACAGTCTATTGCAACTATTTCTCATTCGCAATCATTATTTCTCATTAGTATTCATGCATTTTCATAGTTATTGATGAGTGAACCAGCTTTTACCTGCACTTTAGTTGATGAATACACCTGACACTTGTTGAAACTCTATGACTCTCCTTGATTTCAACTACCGTTTACCGCCAAATATCAACCATTCACCGGCAAAGAAAAAGCACCTGCCCACTATGCAGGCAGGTGCTTTCAAGCGCGACAGCTTCAACAGCAAAATGCAGTGTCTCAGAGCCCCTAGCAGTCGACGACGGTTTTACCGATCATAATGTTGAGAATCTCGACATCGGTATCCTTCATGCCCACGCGGCCCACGTAGCCCATGCTGGCGATAGTCTCCTCCACCGTATCCTGAATCAAGCCCTCGCCAGCGCGGAAACCGCGGCCCTGCATGGCCATATCGTGGCCCAGAATCGCTGCATCGACGGCGGCGGAAATCTTGGCGGCACAGCTTGCCTTGGCGCCATCGCACACGATGCCGCCAACGTTACCGAGCGTGTTCGAGACCGTCGCACCAATCTGCTCGTGCGTGCCACCGCACAGCCAGGTAATCGCAGCACCGGCGCCGCACGCAGCGCAAATAGCGCCACAAAACGCCGAGAGCGCACCAATATAGCTCTTGATATGCACGGCAATCAGATCGGACAGCATCACGGCACGAACCAGGCGTTCATGGTCGCAGCGCAGGTACTCGGCATACTCCATAACAGGCAGCGCGCAAGTAATGCCCTGATTGCCCGAGCCGCACACAATGGCGACCGGCAGCGCGCAGCCGTTCATGCGGGCATCGGACCCGGCGGCTGCACGGGCACGGGCACGGCAGGCGACGTCATCGGCACGTGCGCCCAGCAGTGTGCGGCCCACCTCGGCACCCCAAGCGTGCGCCAG
>CABVAS010000023.1 GCA_902496375.1 uncultured Collinsella sp. | reverse complement strand
ATGAGGATGGTACCCTCGGCGACGGCGATGCGGTGCGTCTCGGCCTTGTCGGATACGTCGACCATTCGCACCTCGCCCTTGGCATCCACGTGCGTCAGCTCGTCGCGGCGCGCGTCGCGGACGGGCGCGGCAGCGTTGTCACTCACGGACGGCTGCACAGCCGCGGACGCGGCGTCCTTGCTGGCTGCCGTGGCTTCATGGGCAGACATCGCGGCCCTGCGAGCGGCCTTGGTGGCATCGGCGTACCTGCTCTTGGCCATATGATCATCCTCCGATTTGGGACATAAATCGTTGCGTGCCCTCAATTATCGCGTGTTCCTGCGGTTTGTGGGCCACGGCATCGCGCCAAATCGAAAGTACCTGCATATCATCACCACGCCGCAGCGCCTCGCGGACCGAATACTCGGCATCGCTGAACAGGCAGGGGCGCACGCTGCCGTCCGCCGTCAGGCGCAAACGGTTGCAGCTCGCGCAAAAATGGTTGGACATGGCGCTGATGAAGCCGACTGTTCCCGCCGCGCCCGGAAAGTGCCAATAGCGCGCAGGGCCCGCGCCGGCAGGAGCATCGTTGATGTCGAGCGGCTCAAGCTCGCCCAGGCCCACCGCAGCGGCACCGGCATTAATGCGCGCCCGCAGCTCGTCGCTCGGCACGGTATCGCTCGCATCCCACAACTCGGGATTGAGCGTGGGCGCATGAGGATCCACGGCGCAATGCGAGCTCGTGTGCTCGTCGCCGATGGGCATGTATTCGATAAAGCGCAGGTGAATGGGGCGGTCGACGGTCAGGCGTGCGAGAGCCGCCACATCTTGGTTGAGCCGGCGCACGACCACACAGTTGACCTTGACAGGCCCAAAGCCCCAGGTCAGCGCCGCATCGATGCCCGCCATGGTTTGCTCGAGCCGGCCAAGGCGCGTGATCTTTCCAAAGAGTGCGGGGTCGAGCGTGTCGAGCGAGATGTTGACGCGGTTAAGCCCGGCATCTTTGAGCTGCGGTGCCAGCTTGGGCAGCAGGGCGCCGTTGGTAGTAAGCGAGATGTCCTCGATCTGCGGGATCGCGCGGATGTCGCGAATGAGCGGAATGATACGGCGGCTGACCAGCGGCTCGCCGCCCGTCAGGCGTACGCGGCGAATGCCCTCCCCCGCCACCAGACGCACAAAGCGGGCGATTTCCTCGGCGCTGAGCAGCTCGTCGTGCGCGCGGGGCGCCACGCCATCGGCCGGCATGCAGTAAATGCAGCGGAAATTGCACTTGTCGGTAACGGCAATGCGCAGGTAGTTGATATCGCGGCCAAAACCGTCATGTTGCACGTGCCCGTCCACGCAGTCCTCCCCTCACGCGGCGTTTTATTCTTCGGAAAACATAATACCCCACGGGAGAATCATGCCGACACCCGTACGACAGGACAGGTCACTTCGAGCAAAACGGACTTTCCAAGCCCATCCTCGGCACAAACCATCACAACATTCGATGCTTTTCCCGATTTTGGCAAAAAACGTCGAATGTTGTGATGGTTTGCCTGCCCACGGCACCCCGTAGAAGGACCAAAGCGCCCCTAAAGACCGCCGTCCCAGTGCCGAATCACAAATTCTCGCAGGTCGTTCTGACGTTTCTGGAACGCTTCGCTTCGGTCGCACGTGAGGGCCATAGCGAGCGCGATGGCGTTCATCGCCCGGTGCAATTGCAGCTGGTGGGCAAACTGAGTCCCGGTGAGGACGATCATCCTAAAGCCCAGCGCGCTCAGCACGGTCATACGCTCCGCATCCGACGCGCTGCGCTGTTTATCAAGATGGTCCGAACCGTTGTATTCAATCCCCGTACCGCTCGCAGGCGCATATACGTCGATCTCGAAATACCCGGCCTTTGCGAGATACTTGAACTCGTTGGGAACATCGACCCGATGGTTGAGCTCGATCTTGGCGTATCCCAGCCCGCCCTGGGAACGTTTTGCTACGACCATGATTGCGGTGGCCGTCTCCATGGGCGACCGCGCGCCATCGTGCACGCGCTTGAGCACGGCAGCCGCGCGAATAGTCCCCTGACGAGATCGGTTCTCATCGCAATAAGCGATCAGGTCGGCAACGGTATGCCTCTGCCCCATCTCGATATAATCGCCTGTCGCCAGATGATTCAAATGGTATCGGGCGCAGATTTCATACCCATATTCCAGCTGCTCGGGCTCACTCATCCACGAGCCCGCCTGGACAAAGCACATGGCCTCATCAACCACCAGAAGGCCTTCTGCTACCTCGATAAGATGATCCGAGGGTATGGGCGCCCCAAACACATGGCGTCGGAGACCCGCCGGGCGAGAACGTTCAAAATCGAAGCTGACCAGCGTGTCAATACGATCGAGCTCCTCATGCGGAATGCCAAGTGAGGCCAGGTAGTCGGTAACGATCTCGACCGCCGCGGATATTCTCAATCCCTTGGCATCGAGTCCCAATTTGGGCAGGCCCGCAGTCGGCTCCGCCTCGTTAGCAAGCGAGTCCTCATCGTATAGGCCGCTTGCTCGCGAGAGCGGCTCGGACGGGCGCGCCACGTTGTGGTACAGCCAGGCAGTCTTATGGGACAGGACGATCGGCAGGTCCATGAGCCCTCCAATGGGTCGGATAACCAACCTTATTCCCCTGCTCGCGGATTCGCACACCTTCGCATGCAAGTTAGTGATTCCACCCGATCGGATGACAGAAAAACAGTCCCAACATTCGATGCTTTTCCCGATATTGGCAAAAAACGTCGAATGTTGGGACGGTTTGAGGCGGGGTGAGGAGCATGGGGAGTCAAAGCACCGTGCCCGAACGGGTTAATCTAGCTCCTTTAAGCCATGCGCTAGCTGCCAGTACTCGCCGTGCTGGGCCAGGAGCTCCTCGTGGGTGCCGCGTTCGATGATGCGGCCGTGTTCGAGGACCATGATTGCGTCGGCGTCGCGGACGGTGGACAGGCGGTGCGCGATCATAAACGTGGTGCGTCCGCGCATGATGCGGTCCATGCCGCGCTCGATGAGCTTTTCGGTGCGCGTGTCGATGGAGCTTGTCGCCTCGTCCAGGATGAGCACCGGCGGATCGGCCACGGCCACGCGCGCGATGGCGAGCAGCTGGCGTTGGCCCTGCGACAGGTTGGCACCGTCGGCTGTGACCGGCGTGTCGTAGCCTTGCGGCAGGCGGCGGATAAACGAGTCGGCACAGGCGGCCTCGGCGGCGGCGCGCACTTCCTCGTCGGTCGCATCGAGCTTGCCAAAGCGGATGTTCTGCGCAATGGTGCCGCTAAACAGGTGCGTATCCTGCAACACAATGCCGAGCGACCCGCGCAGGCTGACCTTGGCGATGTGCTTGACGTCGATGCCGTCGTACGTGATCTCGCCGTCATCGACCTCGTAGAAGCGGTTGATGAGGTTGGTGATGGTCGTCTTTCCGGCGCCCGTCGAACCCACAAAGGCGATCTTTTGCCCCGGCTTGGCAAACAAGTTGAGGTCCGTGAGCACACGCGTGCCCGGCACATAGGAAAAGTCCACGGTATGGAAGCGCACGTCGCCGGCGAGCGGGACCAAGCCGCACGTGAGCTCGGTGCCGTCGGCAGCCACCGCACGGCCCGACTCATCAACGGCAGCCACATCATGCAGGTGCCCGTACGCGCCCACGCCCTGGCCCTCGGGAATCTTCCATGCCCACGCGGCGTCGCCCGTCTGCACCAGTTCCACGCGGCCCTCGTCCACCTCGGGCTCAAGGTCCATCGCGGCAAACAAGCGCTCGGCGCCGGCCAGCGCGTTGAGCAAAAAGTTGCCCAGCTGCGTGAACTGGTTGATGGGCATGGCGGCCTGACGCACAAAGACCAGGTAACTTGCAAGCGCGCCCACGTCGGCGAGCCCCTTGATGCAGAGCATGCCGCCCGCCACGGCGACGATGGCGTAGTTGGCATAGCCGATCACCACGGTCATGGGCACCATCGAGTTGGCGTAGGCTTGCGCGGCGCCACCGGTGCGGCGCAGTTCTTGGTTGCGCACGTCAAAACCAGCCACGTTGGCCTGTTCGTGATTAAAGACCTTGATGACCTTTTGGCCCGAGACCATCTCTTCGATATATCCGTCCAGGTCGCCAAGCGATGCCTGCTGGGCGGCAAAGAAGCGCTTAGAGCGCGCGCCCGAGTAGCGCGCGTACAGCACAATGGCCGCGTCGCACACGAGCGTGATAATCGTGAGCTGCCAGTTGAGGATGATGAGCATGGCCGTGGTGCCGACCACCTGGATGCTCGCCTGAATCACGTTGGCAAAGCTGTTGTTGAGCGCCTCGGAGACAGTGTCGACATCGTTGGTGAAAAAGCTCATGATGTCGCCCGAGCGCGTGCTGTCGAAGTAGCTCAGCGGCAGCATCTGGATGTGCGCAAACAGGTCGCGGCGGATATCGGAGACCACGCGTTGGGCCGCGCGCACCATAATCTGCGAGTAGCCCAAGGCCGAGAGCACGCCCGCAGCGTAGATGATCGCCGTCAGGATGACCTGCTCGGCGAGCAGTTCCTCGCCGCCCGTTGCCAAACCGTTGACGATGGGGCGAACCATGTAGGTACCGGCAAGGCTTGCGATGGCGGCGACGGAGGCGAGCACGCCCACCGCCAGCAGAGAGAACTTGGCATGTCCCATGTAGGAGAGCAGGCGGCGCATAGTGCGCTTGAGGTCGGCCGGGCGTGCTTGGGCTGCGGTCTTAGGCATGGCGCTCACCCCCTTCCAAGGATGATTCGCTGGGGACGGAGGAAAACGGATCATTCGCGCAGCCATCGTCGCGGCCGTCGCCGGTGTCTGCGTTCCCCGCAAACTCCATCTGCGAGGCGTAAATCTCCTGGTATATGTTGTCGCCCGCCAGCAGTTCCTCGTGCGTGCCCACGTCGTGGACACGACCGTCGTCCAACACAATAATGCGGTCGGCGTCCATGACGCTCGCAATGCGCTGGGCGATGATGAGCACGGTCGTATCGGGAATCCGAGCGATGTGCTCGCGAATCTTAGCGTCGGTCGCCATATCGACCGCGCTGGTGGAGTCATCAAAAATGAGCACGCGCGGATGCTTGAGTAGCGTGCGCGCGATGCACAGGCGTTGCTTCTGGCCACCCGAAACACCGGCGCCGCCTTGGCCCAGCTCTCCGTCCAGCCCGCCGATGCGATCGAGGAACTCGTCCACGCACGCCGCGCGGCAAGCCGCGAGGAGTTCATCGTCCGACGCCTGCGGATTGCCCCACTGCAGGTTCTCGCGCACGGTGCCCGTGAACAGCACATTCTTTTGCAGCACAATTCCCACCGCGTCGCGCAAGGTAGCCAGGTCGTAGTCGCGCACGTCGTGTCCGCCCACAAGCACGGCGCCCTCAGTGGCGTCGTACAGGCGCGCAATCAGCTGCACAAGCGAGCTCTTGCCCGAGCCCGTGCCGCCGAGGATGCCCACCGTCGAGCCGCTCTCGATGCGAAGGTCGATATGCTCGAGCACATCCTCGGCAGCATCCGCGCGGTATTTAAAGGAAACGTCGCGAAACTCGATACTGCCGTCCGCTGGCGTCGCAGTCGCGAGGTCTCCCACGGGATTGGCGATAAAGGGCTCTTCATCGAGCACCTCTGCGATACGGCCCACACTCGTGAGAGCGCGCGTGAGCAGCAAAAACACGTTGGAAATCATCATGAGCGAGTTCATGATCAGCAGCACATAGCTCATAAAGCCCGTGAGCGAGCCCACGCCCAAGCGACCTTCGATGATCATGCGGCCACCAATCCACAGGATCGAGAGCGCAGCCACATACATCGAGAGTTGGAACACCGGCAGGTTGAGCACGGCGGTGCCGAAGGTCTTGGTCGCCGTATGCGCAAGCTCGGTATTGACGGTATCGAACTTGGCCTCCTCGTGCTCGGCGCGCACGTACGCCTTGACGGCGCGCACGGCGGTGAGGTCTTCCTGCACCACACCGTTGAGATGGTCCATCGAGGTCTGCAGCTGGCGGTAGAGCGGACTGACGCGATAGGTGATAACACCCAGTACGATCGCCAGCACCGGCAGGATGATCGCGAAAACGGTGGCAAGCGGGCGCGACAGCACCAGCGCATAGACCAAGCCGACGATGAGCGTCACGGGGCCGCGCACCATGGGGCGAAAGCCATTGCCGATAGCGTTTTGGATGACGGTGATATCGGTGGTCATGCGCGTGACGAGCGAGCTGGCGTCGTAGTTGTCCAGATTGCCAAAGGCGAGCGTCTGGATCTTGCGGTACTCCGCCTCGCGCAAGTTAGCGTCCAGCCCCGAGGCAACGCGGGCGGACGTGCGCGCATAGCCCAAGCCAAGTACCAGCGAACATGCGGCGCATGCCAACATATACGTGCCCTGCAACAGCATGTAGTTGATGTCGCCCGCGGGCACGCCCACATCGATGATATTTGCCATGATGACCGGGATAAACAGCTCGAGCGCCGTCTCGGCCGTCACAAAGAACACGCCGAGCATGGCATCGCGGCGGTATGCCCCCAGATAGGAAAACAAAATCTTGAGATTGCGCACGCAGGTTCATCCCCCATCAAACGTTGTTCGCAAACCCACGTATTATGGCGCGCCGTGCGGCGGTGTCAAGTGTTCCGAAATCGATTTCTGCAAGGCCAGTGTAGGCGCTAAGCTTGCACGGTGCATCTCTGTATTCAATTGGAAATGAATGCGACCGCGACTTTTTCGCCCCGCCGCCAACACAAACCTTGACTCTACAATCGTTGTAGGGTTTTCACTACACTGGTACGTAAACGACCCAAGCCAGAAAGTGCCCCGACCATGGAACACGACCTCACACGCGGCAATGTCCTTAAGACCATCGCGGTCTTTGCCCTGCCCTATATGCTCTCGTACTTTTTGCAGATGCTCTACGGTATGGCCGACCTGTACATGATGGGGCAGTTTAGCGGCGCCGCCGGCATCACCGCCGTGGGCAATGGCGCGCAGACGCTCTATATCATTACCGTGACGCTCGTGGGCCTGGCCATGGGAACGACGGTCATCGTCGGTCACGCCGTGGGCTCGCGCCGCTTCGATCGCGCCGAGACCGCCATCGGCAACACCATTACGCTCTTTATGGGTGTCTCGGTGGTGCTGGCCGCTGTCCTGCTCGCACTGTGCCCACAGATCGTGGCGCTCATTGGCACGCCGGCCGAGGCGGTCGAAGGAACCGCTGCCTACCTGCGCATCTGCTTTGTCGGCATTCCGTTTATCGCCGCATACAACATCCTCTCGGCCATTTTTCGCGGCTTGGGCGATTCGCGCTCGCCCATGTACGTGATCGGCGTGGCATGCATCATCAACATCGCACTCGACTTTCTATTTATCGGGCACATGGGGCTCGGCCCCGTGGGCGCGGCACTCGGCACGGTGACCGCACAGACGGCCAGCGTTGCCCTCGCGCTCGTGTGGCTCAAGAGCCGCCGCACGAACATCCACGTTAAGCGCAGCGACCTGCGCCCCCAGCCCGAGGTGCTCGGCAGCATTCTTAAGATCGGCGTGCCTGTGGCCGTGCAGGACGGCTGCATCCAGGTGGCGTTTATGTTTATCACCGTCATCGCCAACCACCGAGGGCTCGTCGACGCCGCCGCCGTGGGCCTGGTCGAGAAGATGATCAGCTTTTTGTTCATTGTGCCGAGTTCCATGGGTGCCACCGTCAGCGCACTCACGGCGCAAAACGCCGGCGCAGGCAAGGGCGACCGCGCACGTCAGGTGCTCAAGGACGCCATGACCATCTCGGTAGTGTACGGCTGCCTGATCACGGCGCTGATGTGGCTGGTGGCGCCGGCGTTTATCGGCTTTTTTGCCAAGGACGCCGCAGTAGTCGCGGCCGGTACCGGCTATATGCGCAGCTATATTTTCGACGCAATCTTTGCCGGCATCCACATTTGCTTTAGCGGCTTTTTCGCTGCGTATGGCAAGAGTTACATCGGCTTTGCGCACAACGTGCTGGCCGTGGCGCTCATTCGCGTGCCGGGCGCGTGGCTGCTGTCGAACGCCTATTCCAACACGCTGTTTCCCATGGGCATCGCTTCGCCGTGCGGATCGATTTTGTCGGCAGTCATCTGTGTTGTCGCGTTTACCGTGCTCAACCGGCGCGGGGCTTTTGACAAGCTGGTGGCGTAGCGAGGCGACGCAGGCCTGGCACTTCTCCCCTGCTTTTTACCGAAAGGAGCGGTCCCATGACCGACTCGCCAACTGAACATACCGAGGGCCTGCTCCGCATTGGCGGGGTGGCGCGCTTGATCAACCTGAGTGTGGGCACGTTGCGCCATTACGAGCAGATGGGATTGCTGGACCCGGCGCACATCGATTCGGCGAGTGGATACCGCTACTACGGATCTCGGCAGCTCTCCACCCTCAACACCATCAGCCACCTGCGTGTTCTCGACTTGCCGTTGGCACAAATCCGTGAGTTTGTGACCACGCGTGATGTGGACCTCATGCAGCGGCAACTGGCCCAGCAACAGGAGCTCATCGAGCGCAAGCGCCGCGAGCTCGAACGCGTGTCGCGCAAGATCGATAACCGACTTGGGCTGCTGCACGATGCGTTGAACACCGAGCTCGATGCTATTTGCGCAATCGATGCGCCCGAGCTTCGTTGCGCCGTATTGCGCGAACGCGTCAACCCTACCGACGCCTATGCGCTGGAGTGGCAGATTCGTCAGCTGCAGAAAGGCCAGCACGAGACGTTTGTTTTTCTGGGCAACTTGGGCGTCGGGATCGCGCCCGAACGCCTTGCCGCCGGCGACTTTGATGGCTACGACGAGGTCTTTCTGCTGCTGGATGACACGGACGATTACCTGGGCGATGTCGAAGTACGTCCCGCCGCGCGGTGTCTGACGGTCAGCTTCCGCGGCACGCACGGTCAGGCGGCCCCGCGCTATGAGCGCTTACGCGATTACATGCACGAGCGCGACCTGTCCCCCGCCGGTCCCTCGCGCGAAATCGCCCTCATCGACGACATCATCAGCGACGACCCGGGAGCGTATGTGACGAGGATCGCGATACCGGTCCGCTAATCACTACCATTTATCGAGCAATTCCATCCATTTACCTTAATCCGAATTAGATTGTATTTTGTAGCAAATAAAATGACAGCATATTGCCCCCCATAGGCAGGAGACATTATGCCCAGAGTTCAATCACGTCGCTCGTTTCTTCTCGGCCTAGCCTCGATCATCGGCTTATCCGCGTCACGCCCAACAAGAGTATTCGCTGCCGACTCAAACTCATCCGTCGCTTTTACTTCAGACCTAGCACAAGACTACGCGCTTTCCCTGTTGCCCATCGTCGACGGATCCGCGAACTTAGAGATCGAGCAAATCGTTCCCGTATGCCAACAAATCGGCCTTATCTGTGGCTATGAAATCAGTGTCACAAGGGAAGGAAGCCCTTACGGTTATTTAATACTTGACGCATCATATCCTGGGCTTCTGAAGGAGATAACCCTCGGCGATACCATTCTTCCGATTTCAGCTTCTCTATCAAACGCCATTTCAACTTATTCCGGCCAACAGGCCACAAACCCAACCGTACTAATTTCGTACAACGATATTGAATATGGAACTTTGGTGCCAGGAACTAGAGACTGTGTAACCAACTATAACAATATACGGTCTGTCCCGATTGTCACCAAAAAGGGTATAGCACCTCAAAGCAATAACCCAACTTCATGGGATGCAGTCATTATCAATGAAGATGACTTGATGTTGCATTTCCAAATAGACGATTTAAACGGAATACCGTTCCGAGGAGTCTCGGAATCATTAGTTGAAGCCCGCACTAATAAGTATGCATGCGTCGTTTCTGCCTTGTACGCTGTATCAATGCATTACGGTCTCACCAGTTCAAACGCTAATCAATTTAATCCCGATTATTATAAAGAAATATGGAACGTCACTGGCACAACAACGTATAAGACCAATGATCAGGGCGTCGAGTACGGAAGCACGATCATCCCAGATGGAATTGTTCCGTTTAAAAGTCTTGCCGCTCAAAAGGGTAGAGCACTTAATACTCAATTTTTCGGTTATCAGCCTCAATTCGCTCAGTACAGAGCAACTATCGATCAAGGGAATATCGGCTTGTATCATATGTGGATCAACAGCCGGAACAGTGAAGGATCCGTCGAGCTATCAGGTCATACGGTCACGGTAACTGGCTATTTTACTGGGCATAATGGAAGCTCTGGCATCGAACTGCAGTGGCTCGAAGTATTCGACGGATGGAACACTTATCCCCGAGCGATTAACTATGCAACGCCTAATATGGTCAAATTGAACGGAACAGTCTTTTGGTAGACCGGATGGCACCATCAAAATGCTATGGCACCACGGCCTTTGCCCTGGTTACGATATTGGTGATTTTCGCTATGTTTGCATCCGTTTCTTCATGCACAGATAGAGCCCGCTATAGCGGAGGAGATGATTACCTTGTCTTTGGAGCCGGCAGCGTTCATTCTATTGAGGGAACGGAACTCGTAATCCAAACAGACAACAGTCCCCGCTACACCGACGCTGGAAAGCAAACCCGGATTACATTCCCCTCATCTGGCCGAATCAAAGACAAGCTTTCCCAAATCAAAGTTGGGACAAGAGTTTCCTACTCACGCTTTGAGTCGGTAGACGCATCTGGATCATACGAGGGAAACGATATCGAAATTGAACAGGCAAACACTATAAGGAGATGTTGAGGAACTGAGCCTCTGCGCAGTTCCTCAACAAATCATTATGCCTCCGGGACCCTACCCATCGCCAAAATCTGCTCAAGTACCGCCTCATCCAACACGGGCACACCCAGCTGCTCGGCCTTGGTGAGCTTGGAGCCTGCCTTGGGGCCGGCGACCAGATAGCTCGTCTTCTTCGACACACTGCCCGAAACCTTGGCGCCGAGCACCTTGAGCGCCGCGCCCGCCTCATCGCGCGTGCGGTTGACGAGCGTACCGGTGAGCACGAAGGTCAGACCCGCAAGCGGCTGTGCGTCGGCGAGCTCGCCTGCCACGCCAGCGTCGGCTGCGGCTTGCGCGTGCGCGGCGCTCAAATCGACCTCGAGCGACAGGCCCGCCTGGCGCAGGCGCTCCAGCACGGCAAGGTTCTCGGGCACGGCCAGGAACTGCTTGACGCTCGCCGCAATCTTAGGACCGATGCCCTCGCACTCGGCGATGTCCTCTTCACTCGCCAAGACGAGCTTGTCAATCGACAGGAATCGCTCGGCGATGACCTCGCCCACGCTCTTGCCCACGTGGCGGATGCCCAGGGCAAACAGCACGCGACCGAGCGGCTGGCTCTTGGACTTGTTGAGCTCGGCGATGATTTTCTCGGCCGTCTTGAGGCCTACCGGAATGGGGTCACCCTTCTTGACGCCCTTTTTGCTGTTGGAGCTGGCATAGGTGCGCCCCGTGTCCAGTCCGGCGATGTCGTCGACCGTGAGCTGGTAGAAGTCTGCGACATCGTGGATCAGGCCGGCGGCGATCATCTTGTCGACGATCTCGTCGCCCAGGCCGTCGACGTCCATGCAGCCGCGGCTCACCCAGTGGAGCAAGCGCTCCTTGAGCTGTGCGGGGCAGTCGATGGACACACAGCGGTAGGCAACCTCGCCATCCTCGTGGACAACGGGGCTGCCGCACACGGGGCAGACCTCGGGCATGTGCCAGTCGACCGAATCGGCCGGGCGCTTATCGAGCACCGGGCCCACGACCTCGGGGATTACGTCGCCTGCCTTGTGCACGATGATGGTGTCGCCCTCGCGCACGTTTTTGCGACGGATCTCGTCGATATTGTGCAGCGTGGCGCGCGCGATGGTGGAGCCGGCAACCGTCACCGGATCGAACTCGGCGACCGGCGTGAGCACACCGGTGCGGCCCACCTGGATGCGAATTTCGCGCAGGACGGTCTGCTTTTCTTCGGGCGGAAACTTAAAGGCAATGGCCCAGCGCGGCGCGCGGGCGGTAAAGCCCAGGTCGAGCTGCTGCTGAAAGCTGTCCACCTTTACGACCACGCCGTCGATGTCGTAGTCCAGGTCACCGCGGTGCTCAAGCGCCTGGGCACAGAACTCGTGGACCTCGGCGGGCGTGGCACAACGGGCCACGTTGGGGTTGACACTAAAGCCGGCACTGCGCAGCCAGTCGAGAAATTCGCGCTGGCTGTGAACGTGCAGCGGATCGGTATCGGCGATGGCATAGATAAAGGTGGCCAGGTCGCGGCGCGCTGTGACCTTGGGGTCCTTTTGGCGCAGGCTGCCGGCAGCGGCGTTGCGCGGGTTAGCAAAGGGGTCGCGCCCCTCGGCATCGGCCTCGTCGTTCAGGCGAACAAAGCTGCCCTTGGGCATGTAGACCTCGCCACGGACCTCGATGGTACGCTCGCGGTCGGCGCCCATGTGGGCGAGCGCCGCTTCGGACAGATGCATGGGCACATCCTTGATGGTGCGCACGTTGAGCGACACGTCCTCGCCCGTGGTGCCATCGCCACGTGTGGCCGCGCGCACGAAGGTGCCGTTTTGGTAAGTAAGGGCCACGCCCAGACCATCGATCTTAAGCTCGCAGGTATAGGTGACGCTGCCGGCACCGAGCGCATCCTCGATACGCTGGAGCCATACGTCGAGCTCGTCCAGGTCCATGGCATCGTCCATGGAATACATGCGTGCCATGTGCGTGACCGGCGTAAACTGCTCGCTCACGTAGCCGCCCACGCGCTGGGTATAGCTATCGGGCGTCACCAGGTCGGGGTAGGTTGCCTCGATTTCCTGCAGCTCAACGAGCATTTTGTCAAAGGCGGCGTCCGTGATCTCGGGCGCATCGAGCATGTAGTAGCGATAGGCGTGGTAATCGAGCTCGTGGCGCAGCTCGGCCGCACGCGCTGCCGCCTGGGCACGGGCATCGTCCGGTGCAGCGGTATCCATGCTCGCGGGCGTTTCGGTATCGATGTCCACGCCGTCACCAAACAGGCTCGATTGCTCCATAGCGGCACTCCTTCGCTCGATTTCAAACGGATACAAGAGTACCACCGGTCGCAACGGGGCCGAATAGCGGTCTCAAACCGCACCGAATCGGCAGCCGTCAAACTGGAGTGGATCGCGCGT
>CABVAS010000022.1 GCA_902496375.1 uncultured Collinsella sp. | reverse complement strand
GCGGCAAGGAGATATATTGCCAGACCGGAGGGGCGCCGTGGGCGGGAATTCCACTCTTCACAAGTCCTACACAATACATCGCTTCCTATATATGTCATAGAAAGGCTGGTGCAGAAATACTGCACGTATCAGATGATGACCCTTCGGTTAAGAGATATATACAGATCGGTCACCTGTAAGTGTTTATCTACCCGCGCTTTTAGCAATGTAAACCGCGCTTCAGATAAAAAGAGGGAGCGCCGCGCACAACGCGACACTCCCCTAGCGATTCAAGAGAATCTATTAGGCCTCGAGAGCCTTCTTGGCGATGGTAGCCAGCTCGTTGAAGGACTCGATGTCCTCGTAAGCCATCTGAGCCAGGACCTTGCGGTCGAGCTCGATGCCGGCAACCTTCAGGCCGTGCATGAACTGAGAGTAAGAGATGTCGTTCAGACGAGCAGCAGCGTTGATACGAGTGATCCAGAGAGAACGGATCTCGCGCTTCTTATTGCGGCGATCACGATACTGATACTGCAGAGAGTGCTGGACCTGCTCTTTAGCATGCTTGTAAGTACGCGAAGCGGCACCGTAGTAACCCTTCGCACGGTGCATAACGGTACGGCGCTTCTTCTTGGCGGCAACAGCGCGCTTAATACGTGCCATGTTCTATCAACTCCTAGACGGTAAAACGAAAAACGGGAACGCGAACTTAGGCGAGACGCGACTTGATGACCTTGCGGTCGGCAGCGGCGATCTCGGTCTCCTGACGGAAGCCACGCTTACGCTTGGTGGACTTCTTGCTCAGGATGTGGCTCTTGAAAGCCTTGGCGCGCATAAGCTTGCCGGTGCCAGTCTTGCGGAAACGCTTCTTGGTGCCGCTGTGGGACTTCATCTTAGGCATGAAATACTCCTTAATCGGTTACAGAACACTAGTTACTTGGTATCGCTTGCCGCTTTATCCTCATCGAAGGCGCCCTTAATCGGGGCGAGCAGCATAAGCATGTTACGGCCTTCCATCTTAGGCTTAGACTCGACCGTAGCGTAAGGCTTGAGATCCTCGGCGAGACGCTCGAGAACGTTAAGGCCCTGCTCCGGGTGAGCCATCTCACGGCCGCGGAACATGATGGTGATCTTAACGCGTGCGCCCTTCTTGAGGAAACGCAGAACGTGGCCCTTCTTGGTCTCGTAGTCGCCAACGTCGATCTTGGGTCGGAACTTCATTTCCTTGACCTCGACCTTGGACTGGTTCTTACGAGCAGCCTTGGCCTTCATGGCCTGCTGGTACTTGAACTTACCGTAGTCCATGACCTTGCAGACCGGCGGCTCCGCGTTGGGAGCGATCTCGACCAGGTCGAGACCCTGATCGTCGGCGACACGCTGGGCATCGCGGATGGCGAACAGGCCGAGCTGAGAGCCATCGACGCCAATCAAACGGCACGAAGATGCAGTAATCTCGTCGTTGATGCGGGTGTCATCAGACTTAGCTATTTTCCCTACCTCCATTCATAAAAAAATAACCCGGCGCTTCTCAGCAACCAGGTCGTACACATAGACTTCCTCGATTTGAGGAAGGGAATCTAAGTTGTATGACCAGTCAGCTGCTCATTGGCGCCAAAAGGTGGGAACCCTCGGGTTCCTCTTTAGGGCATTGCGGGAACAACGCCTTGCGAATAATAACACGTACAGCGCGTTATCACATTACGTACACGAAAAAGGGGGCCGCAACCCCCTTGAACGCTCACTTGCATGTATGGTGCCCGAGGCGAGACTCGAAGGGCCTTCGCTTCGCGAAGCCCCGGGCTTCGGGCGCGCGGCGCCCTCGCCACGCTCCGCTACAAACAGGCCACAGGCCTGTTTGCTTAACGCTTCGCGCGCTCACGCGAGTTCGGCACGAAAAAGGGGGCCGCAACCCCCCCTCGCACGTTGTTGCCAACGGTGGATTTTGAGTCCACTGCGTCTGCCAATTCCGCCACTCGGGCACGTAATGCGTGAGTTAGTTTATCACAGCTTTCTACCGATTAGTCCGAAAATGGAACTTCGAGCATTTCGATGAGTTCGACCGTGCGGAGCATCTCGCGCTGACGGCATCCGCGACCGTCGACCGAAGCCTCACCCATCTGGTTATCGTAAGGGTCCTCGCGCATGCCGTCGAAAGAGGGCTCAAACTCTGCCTGGAATCGATTGTTGGCCACCATACGCCATGGGTCGAGATTGCCAAAGTAGTGACGGCGGCGCCACTCCTCCCCCATCCTGCGAGCAGAAGATCCAAATGACACGTCGGCGTTGAGCCAACCGGTCTGCGGCGTATAGAACTCTGCCCAGTCGTGCGACCCCACCGAATCGGGCGCAACGTAGAGGCCGCTCTGCCAACGGGCAGGCACGCCCGCGATACGGCACATGGTGATAAACGTGAGCGCCATAACGCCGCAATCGCCGCGGAGCGAATGCGCGCAGTCATCGGCAATAGATCCCAAAAGCAAGTACGGCGGCTGATAGCGATAGTCGATATACTGCGTCAGGCAATCATAGATAGCACGGGCGCGATCGAGCGGATCCTCGAGTCCGCCAACAACGCTGGCCGTCAGCTGCTGCAGATACGGCGTAAATGCAATGTGCGGACGGTCCTCGGAAATATCCTCGGGCAGAGGCGCGTCCATACGCGGATGAACCGGAAGTGTGCCACCGTAGACATCACAATAAGCAGCATCGATGTGATAACGATAAGTCACCGAGAATGAGCGCTCACTCGAAGAAGACCACGAGGCGGTACGCGCCGAAGCGTTCGCGGGAGCAACAGCACCCTCCGGCGTCATGTCGAGAATCTCGACCTGAGACTGTTGGCGGCAGGTGGCGGCTACGGGAAGCCAAGCGCGAACGGTCTCCCCCTCTAGAGCGCCGGGGACAGACAAGGACGCCTTAAGCGTAATAACGCGAGTCAATCCGTTTTGTGACTCCATCTCCTTGAGCATCTCGTTGCGCAGTGCAATTCCGTCCGTAGGATCGGGACGCATGCCGGGGACCTCTTTGGGATATACGCGAAGCGAATCGAGGAAGTTGTCGAGAACGAACAGCTCGCCATCGATAAAGCGCCAGTCAATACGCTTACGGTCAATCAGATCGTCAAACTGCTCCTCGGTAAACTCAGGCCACTCCTCGCGAATCATCGCAATAGCCCGATCGCGCGACACCGAAAAATGAAGCGGCGTCTCAAGCATGCGATACCGCTCGGCACGAACGCAGGCAGCAAGCGAGGGATCGGGATTCTGCCCCAAAAGACGATCACAAGCCGCAACAGCCTGCGTCAAATATCCGGCATCCTTGAGACGAAGAATCTCGGGCGGCAGTCCAATATCGAGATGACGGAAATCATCACAGCAAACATCAACAGAGCAACCAACAGGACCCTCGTCAATGACCTTCCCATCCGAAGGCAGCACATTAATAACAGCCATACCAAACTCCAAGTCATTAGAACTCTTGAAGCCCATTGTAGCGAGATAAAAAAGAAAGCCCCAATAAAGGAACCCTCAACACCGATAAACGGTACCTCTAAAAATGAATTCAGCCCAGTAACCCTGTAGCGAGTTAACAAAGGAGGCCCCGTTTCCCCGGAGCTGATTCCGTCGCGCGACTTCTGGCGAAGCCAGTAGCCACCTTAATTCAGACTCGTAACCCTGCGGCGTTAAACGAAGGAAGCCCCGTCTCCCGGAACTGTTTCCTTGGCGCGACTTCTGGCGAAGCCAGGTGAGCGCAAAGGAAACAGTGTAGGGAGACGGGGCTTCCGGTGGGAAGTTTAGCGACGCTTACGCCTTGTTGACGGAGCCAAACTCCTCCATGAGCTCCTTGGTGCGGGCAACGATGTTCTCGCGACCAGGCTTGAGGAGCTTGCGGGGGTCAAAGCCCTTGCCCTGCTGATCCTTGCCAGCCTCGATATACTCGCGAACGCCCTTGGCGAAGACGAGCTGCAGATCGGTGTTGACGTTGATCTTGGAGATACCCAGGGAGATGGCCTTCTTGATCTGATCCTCGGGGATGCCGGTGCCACCGTGCAGGACGAGGGGCAGATCGCCGGTCTGAGCCTTAATCTCGCCCAGGCGCTCGAAGGAAAGGCCAGCCCAGTCGGCAGGGTACACGCCGTGGATGTTGCCGATACCGCAGGCGAGGAAGTCGACGCCCAGGTCAGCAATCTGCTTGCACTCAGCAGGATCAGCGAGCTCGCCGCTGGAGGTCACGCCGTCCTCGGTGCCGCCGATGCCGCCGACCTCGGCCTCGATGGACATGCCCTTGGAGTGGGCAAGCTCAACGAGCTCCTTGGTGCGGTCGAGGTTAAGCTGGAAGGTCTCCTCGTGAGAGCCGTCATACATGATGGACGTGAAGCCGGCCTCGATGCACTTGAAGCAGTCCTCGTAAGAACCGTGATCGAGGTGAAGGGCGACGGGAACGGTAACGCCCGTGGCCTCGACGGCAGCCTTGACCATGTCGGCGCAGACCTTGAAACCGCCCATCCACTTAGCGGCACCAGCGGTGCACTGAAGGATCAGCGGAGACTTGGCCTCCTCGGCGGCCTGGAGAATAGCCAGGGTCCACTCGAGGTTGTTGGTGTTGAAGGCACCGAGACCGTACTTGCCGGCCTCGGCCTTCTTGAGCATGTCTGCTGCGTTGACGAGCATAAAAGAAACCTCCTGTAAGGTTGCTCCGATAACGCCTGAGATTTTACCACGACATACCCGAGCATAAACGTTCGTTTGTTCACGAATACCATCCGATTGGACAAATTTTGACCGTTTGCCCCACAGAATCGACCCACTGGGGAAAATAGCTTGACGATTGAGCGGTCTTCGTGGTTCGAAAGACGGTTTCGAGCCTACATCTGCATAAACGGATTCTGCATAAGTTCGCGCGCCATCGTGGTCGAATCGCCATGGCCCGTCAAGCAAACGGTATCGGGCGGAAGCGTCTTGGCAAGTTTGGAGAGCGAGCGCATAATCGCCGCCTCGTCACCGCCGGAAAGATCGGTACGACCGTGGCTGCCCGGGAAAAGCGTGTCGCCCACAAAGGCGATGTTCCCCTGCTCGGTGGCAGCAAACAAGACGATCCCGCCCGGCGTATGCCCTGGTGTCTCGATCACCTGCAGGCAGATATCTCCCACCTCGAGAGTATCGCCCTCGGCGAGCAGGCGCGTCGGCTCCCCAGGGTCGGGCGTCTCAATGCCCCACATAGCTCGCTGTTCCTCGATGTTCGCATGCGGCACCGCCACATCCTTAGCACACAGCTCATACTGACAGCCCTCGCCAACGGTAGTTCGCACGCCGGCAATACCACCAACATGATCGGCATGGCCATGAGTGCATACAGCGCCAAGCATGTGTACGCCGGGATGCTTAGCTCGAATATGCTCCACCAGGCGCTCGCCTTCCCATGCGGGGTCGATAATCACACACTCATTGTCCGAAATAACAGCATAGCTATTGGTCTGAATGGAACCGTTTACAAGCGTCTCGATCTCGACCGATCCCTTGGGAGTTAAATCCAAGGATACAGCGCTCATATCCCTCTCCTCTCTATAGAACTCGAGGCATCGAACGATGCCTCGAGTGTAGCGAATATCGATAATGTGGCACGTTCGTCGCGACTAAACGCGGCGCTTAAGCTGGGCGCCACCCTCGCCGGGCATCAGGCGGCGCGCGTCGTAGACCGAGTCAACGCTGCTGATAGAGGCCAGCAGCGGATCCAGGCCACTCGCGTCCGAGATCTCGACCATAAAGCGCAGGGTTGCAATACCCTCGCGGTTAGTCGACGTGGCGGCAGAAAGGATATTGCCGCCCGCATCGCCAATGGCAATGGTGACATCCTTGAGCAGGCCCATGCGGTCCAGGCATTCGACCACGATCTCGACCTGGAAGAGGGTGTCGGCAGCGCCGTCCCACTCCACTTCGATCATGCGCTCGGGATGCTCCATAAGACCCTTGACGTTGGGACAGTTGGCGCGATGCACCGAAACGCCACGGCCGCGCGTGATGAAGCCGACGATATCGTCGCCCGTCACCGGATTGCAGCAATGCGCCAGACGAACCAGCAGCCCGCTGTTACTCTCGCCCTTGACGAGAATGCCGTTGCTGGCGCTCTTGCCGCGCTTTTGCGGCTTGCGGTTGGAGCCGCGGGCCGGCTGTTTCACGACCTCGGCGATAGCCTCGGCCTTGGTGACCTGTTCCTCGGGCTTGGGGTCCAAGATTTGCTCGACCTTGTTACCCACAGCGCGCGGGGCAACCTTGCCGGCGCCGACGGCGGCAAACAGGTCCTCGAGCTGCTTGTAGTTAAACTGCTCCGCCACGGCGTTGAGCGCACGCGTGGATCGCGGCGTAGAGATGCCATACCCGCGCTTGCGCAGGTCCTTGGCCAGTATATCGCGGCCGGCAGCAGCGTCGTCGTCCTTGGTCGCGGCGGCAAAATAGCGGCGGATCTTTGACTTGGCTGAAGGTGTCTTAACGATCTTGAGCCAATCACGCGACGGCTTGGAACTCTTGTTGGTCAGGATTTCAACGCGGTCGCCCGTCTTAATCTCGTGCGTGAGCGGAGCCACCGCACCGTTGATCTTAGCGCCGACGCAGTGGTTGCCCACCTCGGTGTGAACGGCGTAGGCAAAGTCGAGCGGCGTGGAGCCGGCACGAAGCGCCATGACCTCGCCCTTGGGTGTAAAGACAAAGATCTCCTGGTCGAACAGATCAACCTTCAGCGAATGCAGGTATTCCTTGGCGTCCGTAATCTCATCAGACGCTGCCCAATCGAGCGAATGTTTGAGCCAGTTAATCTGGTCGTCCAGACGCTGAGCGTCATTGGTCTTGGAAGCAGACGATCCGCCCGACTTCTTATAGAGCCAGTGGGCGGCAATGCCGTACTCGGCCTGCTCATGCATCTCGTAGGTTCGAATCTGAATCTCGAGCGGGCGGGCCGTGGGGCCGATAACCGTCGTATGGAGCGACTGGTAGTTATTGACCTTGGGCATGGCGATATAGTCTTTAAAGCGACCGGGCATGGGGTGCCACAGCGTATGCACCGCGCCGAGCGTGGAGTAACAATCGCGCACCGAATGCGTGATGACGCGCAGTGCCACCAGGTCGTAAATCTCGGAGAATTCCTTGCCCTTGCGCTTCATCTTTTGGTAGATGGACCAATAGTGCTTGGAGCGGCCATTGATCTGGAAGCCCTCCAGGCCAATGCGGTTGAGCTCGTCGGTGAGCGTCTTGATGGTCTCGGCCAGATAGCGCTCGCGAACCTCGCGCGACTCAGCCACCATGCGCGCGATGCGCTGGTAGGCGTCGGGCTCAAGGTAGAAGAAGGACAGGTCCTCGAGCTCCCATTTAATGGAGCTCATGCCCAGACGGTCGGCCAGAGGCGCATACACGTCCATAGTCTCGCGAGCCTTAAACAGGCGACGGTCCTCGCGAAGGGCCGCCAGCGTACGCATGTTATGCAGGCGGTCGGCAAGCTTAACGATAATGACGCGGATGTCCTTGGACATGGCGAGGAACATCTTGCGCAGCGTAAGCGCCTGCTTCTCGTCCATGCTGTCGACTTCGATGTTGGTGAGCTTGGTCACGCCATCGACGAGCTCGGCCACCGTATCGCCAAACAGGCCGGAAACATCGGCAAGCGAGGTCTCTGTATCCTCAACGGTATCGTGCAGCAGCGCGGCGCACACCACATCGCAGTCCATCTTGAGATCGGCCAAAATGATGGCAACCTCGACGGGATGGTTAATGTACATCTCGCCCGAGCGGCGCTTTTGGTTGCAGTGCTTCTCGGCGGCAAAGCAGTAGGCCTGCTCAACCTTAGAAAAGTCGTCCTCATTCATATATTTGAGGCACAGGCGCTCCAGCTTGTCGTAGCTGTCCGCCATAATCTCGGGCGGCAGCTCATCGGCATGCTTATAGTGCTCCATCTCCGAGAACGGCTGGAGGGTGGAATCATGGGCGGTACGGGCTGCGGCATCCATCGAGGTCCCCTTCCCCTAAGCCCGCGGAACGATCGGGCGGTTAACTTTGGCTAGCATATCAGAAGCGCACGAATCGAGTGCCCAGCTCCGAAAAGCCGAGAACTCCATGCGCGAGCGCAAGCCCTCCAAATAGCGAATCGACCTGCTCAATTGCACGCGGCCGGGGTTTTCGGCCATCGCGATGCGACGGGTGTCGTCAAACCCCGAAACGCGACAGAAACCAAGCTCTTCGAAGATTCCCAAGCCGCTTTCCACCGAGCGCTCGTCGACCGGCGTGCGAGCATCGATGGCAAGGCACATCTGCGCGATGTCGATATCGCTCGCGCTAAAGGAATCGTCCCCGGTCTTGCCGCGGTTGGAGCGCCACATGGTCTGCAACGCACGATAGAGCGTGACGAGCTCGTCGCGCTCGGGCGCATAGCAGTCGAGCAGGCGCTCGTTAATGCGGGCGTCGCGCGACGAATAGAGCAGATGGATCACGGCGGGCTGGCCATCGCGACCGGCGCGGCCGCTCATCTGGTTAAACTCAATGCCGCCAAACGGCATGTGATAGAGCACGACATGGCGAATATCGGGAAGGTTGACGCCCTCGCCAAAGGCAGATGTCGAGACGATGCAGCTGAGGCTGCCGTCTCGAAACGCCTCCTCTACGCGATGGCGGTCGGTGCGCGTAAGGCCCGCGTTATAGAACGCGATACGGGTCGCACAGTCGGGAACGCGTTTGCGTAGCGTCTTGGCAAGCGCCACAGACTGATCACGCGAGTTGACGTAGATGACGGTCTTCTCCCCCGTCGCGACGATGGACACCAGGCGGTTTTCGCGACTCGCAAGATCGCGGTCGTCCTCGAGCTGCAAGTTCTCACGCACGGTCTCGTCGACCACCGTACGGGTAATCGGCAGCACGCGGGCAAGCTCAGCAACGACCGGAGCCGTCGCGGTGGCCGTCGCCGCCATAACGACCGGGTCGCCCAGGGCTTTCAGGATATCGGGCATGTCGAGATAGGCACTGCGGTCGCCGCCCTTGGCAAGACCGGCATGATGCGCCTCATCGATAACGACAAAACCGATGCGCCCCGAACGCGCAAAGCGGTCGCGGTGAATGGACAGGAACTCGGGCGTCGTGAGCACGATGCCGGTGCGGCCCGAAGCCAAGCCGGCAAACACATCATCGCGCGCCGCCTCCACGGTCTCGCCGGTCAGCACGCCTACGCCAATGCCGAGCGCGGCCATCGTCGACGAGAGGTGATAGGCCTGGTCGGCAACGAGCGCGCGCAGCGGATAGACAAAGATGCTCGCACGCCCGCGAAGGACCGCCTCACGCGCGGCGTGAACATGGAAGATAAGAGACTTGCCGCGGCCCGTTCCCATAACGGCCAAAACGCTCTGGTGGTCGGCGAGCGCGTCGAGTGCCTCGACCTGCGCGCGGTGCGGCTGGTTCGAGCCGATAAAGCTATGGATAAGCGAGCGCGTCAGCTCGGTATAAGAAAGCTGGGCGAGCGTCTCGCGTTTACGCGACTCCAGGCGCGGGCCAGAATCCGCCGGTTGCACCCCACGGCGAAGCTCACATGCCGGATCGTCGACGCTGGGCAGCGTGGTATCGCGGACCAGAACATCCTTGATCATGAGCTTGGGCTTCACACGCCCCTGCCAATGCTCGGCCACGGCCTCGAACACCAAATCGACGGCGCTATCGCAGTTGATGAGCTTATCGATTTGCGGCACGCGGAACATAATGGCCGGCACGCTCGCGGCGCCATCGGTCGCCACAAAGCGCATGTGCTCGCCGGTTTTGCCCACCACGGCGCGATCGCACATCGTCACGCCCTCGGCGGCCAGCAGCGGCACCTTGTTGCCCTGGCCAAACGGCTCAAGACGGGAAATCTGCTCTATAGTCTCGATATTCAGCTCGGAAAGGTCGACCGTGGCGGCAACCTCGTCGATGTCTTCAAAGTCCTCGGCGGGAATCTCCGATAGCACGGCGGAAAGGCGACGACGGAACTCGTCGAGCTTGGATGCCTCGATGGTCACACCCACCGCACCGGCATGTCCGCCGCGACGAATCAGCAGGTCGGAACAGCGCTCGACGGCGTCAAACAGGTTAACTTTGCCCACCGAGCGACCAGAGCCGCGCGCGATACCGTCCTCGATCGAGAACAGCAGCGCCGGCACGTGATAACGGTTGGTCAGACGGCTTGCCACGATGCCCTTGACACCCTCGTGCCAGCCTTCGCCGCCCACGACGATCGCGCGCCCGCCGTCATAGGTCTCCTCGACCTTTGCCATGGCATCGCGCGTGAGCTCCGCCTCGATCTCACGGCGCTGGCGGTTGATTTCCTCGAGCTCAGCCGCCAGCGCGCTTGCTTCGATGGGATTGCGGGCAAGCAGCAGGTCGAGCGCCAGCTTGGGATCGGCCATGCGACCGGCAGCGTTTAAGCGGGGAATGAGCGAGAATGACAGGCCATCCGCCGTAATGCTCGAAAGATCGGCCTTGGCAAGTGCGGCAAGCGCGATATAGCCGGGACGGGCCGTCACGCGCATCTGCTGGATGCCCTCTGCGACCAGCGCGCGGTTCTCGGGCGTCAGCGGCATCATGTCGGATACGGTGCCCAGCGCCGCGACCTCGGTCAGCGAACGCCAATACGACGGCTTGCCCAGGCGCTCGCCCAGAACCTGCACCAGCTTGAGCGCCACGCCGGCACCGGCAAGCTCACGCGAAGGGCCCTCGTCCTCGAGCTTAGGGTCGGTCAGGGGCACACCCTGCGGCACCTGGTCGGAGGGCTCGTGATGATCCGTGACCACCAGCTCGATCCCCAGGCTCTCCAGATAGGAAACCTCTTCCTTGGCGGCAATGCCGTTGTCGACGGTCACGATCAGCTGAGGATGAGCGAGCTCATTAACGCGGTCGAGCGCCGCACGCGACAAGCCATAGCCCTCGTCAAAGCGATGCGGAATAAACGGCGTTACATCGGCGCCAAACGTGCGCAGTGCCTCGGTCAGCAGACAAGTCGACGTAATACCGTCGACATCGAAGTCGCCGAAAACGGCAATGTGCTCGTGGTTGCGAATAGCACGCTCAACACGGTCGGCAACGACCGACATACCCGGAATAATGAGCGGGTCGGCCCAATCGCGGTCGAGCGAAGGCGTCAAAAACAGCTGGCCCTCCTCAATGGAGCCAATGCCGTGCGCGACCATGATGCGCGCCACCAGCCCGGGAATGCCCAGACCAGCCGAAAGCTCCTTTTCGAGCTCGGGGTTTTGCCGAGCGACCGCCCAGCGATGTGTCGTCTTAAGCGATGACATAGGCGCCCACCCCCGATAGGGGCAGGTCGCCGCGATACCTCTCACGGTCCATAGCGATGAGTCCTCTGTGTATGCCCGCTTCGGCAGGCAGATCTGTTGAACGGATTTATTATACCGTGCAGTACGGACGCAAAACGCCGCGGTGCGCCGCGGTTTCGGCAAACGATGGCGGTAATGGCCTCGAAATAATCGAGCGTTTCAGCCGCACGGACACATACGAGCGTCTAGCATATCCATACAAACAAGTTCGCGGATAAAGGGAGTCACGGGGCATATGAAGCAATGGGCTGGACTGGGAAAGTTCCTCGCGGGGCATATGCAGATCATCGTTCCGATTTGCGTGGCGCTCGGCGTGCTCTTTCCCCAGCAGATCGGCGTGCTCAAGCCCATTGTTCCCGCCCTCTTCGCCTTTATGACGTTTCAGGGTGCGCTCAGCAACACCTTTCACCAGGTAGCCGAGGTGTTCCACCGTCCGCTGCACCTGATTCTGGCGTTGCTGGTCTCGGCAGTGCTTATTCCCATCGCGGCCTATGCCATGGGATCGTTGTTCTTTGGTTCCAATCCCAACCTTGTCTGCGGCATCGTGCTCGAATACAGTGTGCCCGTGGCAGTCACCGCTTTTATGTGGATCAGCATGTTCGGCGGCAACGGCCCGCTCGCGCTCACCATCATCCTGACGTCCTCGGTTATCTCCCCTGTGACGATTCCGCTCACGCTTAAGCTCTTGCTGGGTGCCACCGTCTCGATCGATGTGCCGAGCATGATGCAAGACATGGCCTTTATGATCGCCATCCCCGCCGTGCTCGGCATCGTGATCAACGAGCTCACGCGTGGATGGGGACACGAGAAGCTCTCCCCCGCGCTCTCGCCCGCCTGCAAATTCATGATGATGGGCGTTATCGCCTCCAACTCCACCGCCATGAGCGAGTACGTGCTGCACATGAACGCGGTGCGCTTGGAAGTCGCCCTCTTTATTTTGGTCTTCGCCGTCAGTGGCTTTGTCGTCGGTTTTCTGGTCGCCCGCGCGCTGCATCTGCCATATAGCGAAACGACCACCATGTGCTTTACCTGCGGCATGCGTAACATCTCTTCGGGCGCCGTCATCGCCACGCAGTACTTTCCGGGCGAAGTCGTGTTTCCCGTCATGTGCGGAACGCTGTTTCAGCAGGTACTCGCCTCGCTTATCGGGCATCTTTTTGAGCGTCTGACCGGCGAGGAGCGCGCCGCCCAGCGCAAGTGCGTCGAAGCCGGCCGCGACGCCATGGCACGCTAGACTGTCCGCATTACGCGGGTGTTAGTCTTGCTATACGAGCGTTTCCAGATGCGCACGCAGGCGCTCAGCATCGATATCGAGCGTTGTCTCAGCATTGACCTGGGCCAAACGATAGCCGACAAAGTAGGGCGAAACCACCCAACGTGGCAGCGCCTTGGCAATGGTCCGACCGCCCAGGTGATAGAAGAACAGGTTGTACGACTCTGCGCGACCACCGTGGTGCTCGTTCAGGATATAGCGCAGAGCCACCTGGATTGCATCGGCGAAGAGATCCGCCTCGGCTTGGTCTCTCGTGTCATCGCTGGCAGCGATTCCCTGCGGGGCTGAAACATTGACCTCAAAGAACCCCATAATCGGTTCGGTTGAGATGTTGACCGAGATTCTCTCCTGTTGCCAGACATTTATGCCTTCGAAATTGGCGGAAGTCAGCGAAGCATAACCGTTTTCCTGCTCCAAACCCACAATCTGCATGTGCGGATGAACGAGACTACCGCCCGAGAGCGGACCCTTGTTCTTGTACATGAGAACGCTGCGATACTGTCGGGAGTCAATCATCCGCTGCCAGCAATCCAGAGCAAACCGCATAACATGATGCAGCTCGTCCGGCGCATAGGTCACCAGGTCGGCGTCGTGGTCGGACGACTCAATCAATACGGTCTGGCGAGTGGCCCGCAAGGTCTTAAACTTATTCTCGAGCCAGATGCAGTCACCGTCGCGCCGGATGATATTGGCGAGTTCCTCGGTATCGCAAAAGGGGC
>CABVAS010000021.1 GCA_902496375.1 uncultured Collinsella sp. | reverse complement strand
CCCGAGGCCCGCGTGGGCGTGGCGCACGGCAAGATGAGCCCGCGCGAGGTCGAGGACGTGATGATCGAGTTCGCGACCAAAAAGATCGACGTGCTCATCGCCACGACCATCGTGGAGAGCGGCATCGACAACGCGACCGCCAACACGCTCATCATCGAGGACTCGCAGCGCCTGGGTCTGGCACAGCTCTACCAGCTCAAGGGCCGTGTGGGCCGCTCTGCCACGCAGGCCTACGCGTACTTTATGTTCCCGGGCGAGCTGCCGCTCACCGAGGAGGCGACGGCGCGCCTGACCGCACTTTCCGAGTTCCAGGACCTGGGCAGCGGCATGCGCATCGCCATGCGCGACCTGGAGATTCGCGGTGCCGGCTCGCTTATGGGAGCCGAGCAGCACGGCAACCTGTCGAGCGTGGGCTTTGACCTGTTTACGCAGATGCTGGGCCAGGCCGTGGCTGAGGCGCGCGGCGATGACGACGCCGGCGTGGAGGCGGCGAGCGTGGGTATTAACCTGCCGGCCGACTACTTCTTGTCCGAGGAGTACCTGCCGGCGGTGGATCAGCGCGTGCTCGTGTACCGTAAGCTCGCAGCGGCCGAGGACCTAGAGAGCATCGATGAGGTGCAGGAGGAGACCGAGGCTGCGCATGGCGAGCTGCCGCTGGCGGGACTCAACCTGTTCAATCGCGCACGAATCCGCATTCGCGGCGAGCGCCTGGGGCTCGAGAGCGTCACGCTCAGTGGCGGCCGCATCACGTTTTTGGGCGTCGACGTGCCCAAGAAGGTGGCCTTTGAGCTTAAGACCCGCTATGGCGCGGTGAACTTCCCCAAGAGCCGCAAGCTGTCGGTACCCTACAAGGCAGGCGCCGGTGCGGGCAGCGGCCTGGGTCGCGGTCTCGACGCCAACGACGGCACCGGCCCCGTGGCCGCGGCACTCATGCTGCTGCAACAACTGGGTGCCAGCGACGACGACTAACGGGTCGACGCTGCAAACGCTCCATTTGGGCAATCTGACCCTCACTCGTCGGTCGCGTACGCAAGTACGCTTCCCTCCTCCTTCGGGCCACCTTGCCACAAATGGAACGTTTTCGCTCACTTATGCTCAACCTGTAAGGGTATTTATGGGACAAAGCTATCTTTGCCCCACCACGTTGCGGGTCGACCCTTCGCCCGACCGAAAGGAAAGCATGTTCGGATACATCTATAAGAAAGATGTCGCCATTATCGCGGTTGTCCTGTGCCTTTGTCTGGGCGTGGGCAGTTTCTTCGATTATCAGATCTCGAGCGCGCTGTTCAACGTCGGCAGCATGTACGGCCGCTTTATCGAGGCCGCCGGCGAGCTGCCGTTCGAGCTGACGGCGAGCGTCGCGGGCGTTATGCTCGTACGCGCGGTGCGTCCCGACTCCAGGGGGAGCAAATGGCTCGCCGTGCTGGGCGTTCTGATCAACGTTGGCCTGGCCGGCTACGAGATCGTTTCGTCCCTGCGGGTTAGCGGTAAGCTCATTGCCGTTCAGCTGGTGCTGACGTTTGTGCTGGTCATCGCTGCCAACCTTATCATCTATCGCCTCACGCGCACGACCGAGCCCGATGAGCTCACGCGCTGGGCGTTGATGGTGCTTGCCGTGTGGGTCGCTCAGGCCATTATCCTCAACGTGATCGTCAAGCCGCTGTGGTCGCGCCCGCGCATGCGCGTGATCGAGGTGACGCAGGGGCTCGAGTTTCAGCCGTGGTGGGTGATCGGCAATCCCGACAAGTGGACCTATATCGCCGCCGGCGTGATCAAGGACGGGTTCAAGTCGTTTGCGAGCGGACACACGGCGCATGCGGCGATCGGCCTTATGCTCGCCGGGCTTCCCGCGGCGGCTTTTAAGGAAAAACCTTCGCGTCGCCGCGTGATCTTTTGGGCGGCAGCTGTGGTCGCGGCGCTCGTCGCGTTTGGCCGCATCGTGATCGGCGCACACTTTTTGAGCGACGTGAGCTGCGGCTTTGCCCTGGTGCTGGCGCTTGAGTGTCTCGCCGCGCGCATTGCCTATCCCAACGGCGTACAATAGCTCCGTTTGAATCATCTGGCCGATACCCGGTAAGAGAGGATTGCCATGCTCGCGTTCAACAACGATTATTCCCACGGCGCACACCCGGCAGTGCTGCAGGCGCTCGTCGACACCAATATGGAGCCGCAGCCCGGCTACGGAACCGATGCACATACCGAGCGTGCCAAGCAACTTATTCGCGAGGCCTGCCAAGCCCCCGATGCCGACGTGTTTTTGCTGGTGGGCGGCACGCAGGCCAACGCGACGGTAATCGACATGCTGCTCGCGCCGTACGAGGGCGTCGTTGCTGCCGAGACTGGCCACGTCGCTTGCCACGAGGCGGGCGCCATCGAGTTTGGCGGCCACAAGGTGCTCACCATCCCCGGCTACGAGGGCAAGATGCACGCCGAGGACCTCGAGAACTATATCCAGGTGTTCTACGAAAACGAGAGCTACGAGCACACGGTGTTTCCGGGTGCCGTGTACGTGAGCCTATCGACCGAGTACGGCACGCTGTACTCCAAGGCCGAGCTCGCGGCGATTCACGCAGTGTGCCAGAAGCGCGAGATTCCGCTGTTTGTGGACGGTGCTCGCCTGGCCTATGCGCTGGCGGCCGATGAGTGCGACATTACCCTGCCCGAGCTGGCGCAGCTGTGTGACGTGTTCTACATCGGCGGCACCAAGTGTGGTGCGCTTTGCGGCGAGGCTGTGGTGTTCTGTGGCATGCACGCCCCGGCGCATCCTATTCCGCGCATTAAGCAGCACGGCGCGCTGTTGGCCAAGGGCCGCCTGACGGGCGTCCAGTTTGAGGCGCTCTTTACCGATGGCCTGTATTTTGAGATTGGTCGCCAGGCGATTGAGACCGCTCGGGCGCTGCGTCGTGTGCTGCACGAGCGCGGCTACCAGTTCTTCTTGGAGACGCCCACGAACCAGCAGTTCGTGATTCTGCCCAACGAGGATATGGCCTGCATTCGCGAGCATGCGGCGATCGAGTACTGGGAAAAGTACGACGATACTCATACGGTGGTGCGCTTTTGCACCAGCTGGGCCACGACGCAGGAGGACATCGACGCGCTGGCGGCTGTCCTGTAGCCTGATGTAATGACGAGGGGCCGCCTTGCGCCGGGTTTGGCGCAGGGTGGCCTTTGCTTTTGGGGGAGAAGGGTTGTATGACCGAGATGTCCGAGCCGACGATTCGCCTGGCGACGCCCGAAGACGCGCCGGCGTTGCTTGCCATCTATGAGCCGTATGTGCGCCAGACGGCGATTACCTGCGAATACGAGGTGCCGAGCGTTGAGGAGTTCGCCGGGCGCATCGAGCGTACGCTCAAGCGCTATCCGTATTTGGTGATGGAGCTGGACGGGCGTCCGGTAGGCTATGCCTATGTGAGCCCGCTCAACAGCCGCGAGGCATACGACTGGTCGGTCGAGACGTCGATCTACCTGGCGTGCGACGTGCGCCACGGCGGGCTGGGCCGCAAGTTGCACGATACGCTCAAGCAATGTCTGATCGCGATGGGCATCACCAATATGTGCGCGCTCATTGCCGTGCCGCACGACAAGGACGACGAGTATCTGACGCACAACAGTCAGGACTTCCATGCCCATATGGGATATCGCCTGGTGGGTGCCTTCGACCGCTGTGCCCAAAAGTTCGGTCGCTGGTACGACATGTGTTGGATGGAGCTGGTCCTAGCCGAGCGCACGCCCAACCAACCCAAACCAACCTGGTTCCCCGACCTCCCCAAACCTACCATTTAGGGACAGGTCTATTTTGGCAGGTTAGCCGATGGGCTCGGTGTATTTGGCGCGGTCGGTGCGTTGGATGCGCTTGGAGACATGGAGCGGGCGGCCGTCGGTGTCGTGGACGTAGTCGGTGATCAGGATCAGCGCCTGCCCGCGCTCAACGTTGAGCAAAAACGCCTCGTTTTGCGAGGCATAGCACACTTCAAAGGTCTTATGCCCCTGTGCCGGTGCGCGATGGAACTCCTGTCGCAGCGTGGCGTAGAGCGAACCGTTGATATCGCGATCGATGAGTGCCTCAAAGCTCGGTGGTAGATAGGTGGTCTCCAGGCACAGCGGCGCATCGTCCAGATAACGCAGACGGACAAGTTTGACGAGCTTGCTGCCCACGGCGGCATCAAAGAACTTAGCTATGCTGCCGCCCGCCTTGGTAAAGCCCGAGTCCACGGTGCGCGTGGTGGGCTTCATGCCCTGGCCTTCGACCTGCTTGGTATAGCTCGAAAACACCAGGTTGTTCTCGTGGAGCGCGGGCGTGTCGGCCACAAAGGCACCACGTCCGCGCTCGGTGCGAACCAGGCCCTCATCAACGAGCACCTTAAGGGCATGGCGCACGGTGCTGCGCGACAGCCCCGATTCGTCCATGAGTTCCATCTCGGACGGCAGCTTGTCTCCGCGCGCGTAGGTGCCGGCGGCGATGCGGTCGCGCAGCATGCCCGCCAAGCGCTCGTATTGGCTCAGTTTCTTTTTAGATGAGACGCTCATATTGCCAACCTATATCTAACTTGTATGCCTAACTAAGCAAGCATGTATTCAATACAAGAACAAAACTGCTGGTAACGAACAATCGAAAACCTTACCAGCAAAATTTCTAAGACAAATATAGCATACAACTAGTCGACATAACCAAAACATGTATGTAACTTGTATGCCATCGAGAGCATCAAACGAGAAGAAAGGCTGATGCACGATGACTACTCAGGAACAGGTTAAGGATGTCGTCTCCCAGGTTTTGGCTGACAAGGCAGACAAGGGCGGTATCAAGCGCGTCGTGTGGATTGGCGCCGGCGGATCCAATGGCGGCAACTACCCTGCTCAATACTTTATGGAGCACGAGGCCACGCAGGTCGTGAGCTCCAGCTACACCAGCAACGAATTCGTGCACGCAACCCCGGCCTACGTCAACGAGAACACCCTGGCCGTCGTCGTGTCCATGCGCGGCACCAAGGAGACCATCGTCGCCGCCCAGGTCGCCAAGGACCACGGCGCCAGCACCATCGCCATCTATGTTGACGAGTCCGGCCTCACCGAGGTCTGCGACTACAAGATCCAGTACGACAGCTTGGCCGTCGACGAGTCCTGCATGGGCCGCACCAACTCCGCCGTCGTGACCATGATCGCCATGGAGCTTACGCAGCAGACCGAGGGCTATGCCGAGTACGAGACCGCTATGGCCGCGTTCGACTTGGTCGACCCCATCTATCGCAAGGCCGTCGAGTACACCCGTCCGCTTGCTGCCAAGTGGGCCGAGCAGAACGCCGACAAGCCCTGCATCAACGTCATGGCTCAGGGTCCGCTCTTTGGTGCCGCCTACGTCTTTAGCATCTGCAACGTGCAGGAGATGCTGCAGATTGACTCCTGCACCATCAACACCTGCGACTTCTTCCACGGTCCCTTCGAGATCCTGGACAAGCGTACCTCGCTGTTCCAGCTCATCAGCGTCGGCCGCAGCCGCTGCAACGACGAGCGCGGCATCCGCTTCGTCAACCAGTACGGTGGCGAGCGCGTCTATCAGCTTGACGCCAAGGAGCTCGGCCTCAACGACATCAAGGACAGCGTGAGCGAGTACTTCAACCACCTGATCTTTGCCCCGATCCTCAACAACGTGTATATGCGTGCACTCTCTGCCGTTACTCACAAGGACTACATGACGCGCCGCTACATGTGGAAGCTTGAGTATTAGTTACGCCGTTCTACCGAACGGCGTAACGGCTCGACGCTGCGCGGGCCGCATTTGGACAATCTGGCGTTCAACTTCAAGGGCGCGACCAGAAGGTCAGCGCCCTTTCGTTTCACACCACCTTGCCTCAAATGCGACCCGCTCGCTGACTTATGCTCAACCAGCGGCGCCTTAGTCGTTGGGGACGTACTTAAATGACTAGTCATTCAGGAACATCCCCAACGACTAGTCATTTAAGTACGTCCCCAATGAGTATGCTTTTGTGCCGGCACTTGGGGACACTCCTGGGAATCATTTCCTCGTTCGCCGATTTGTGTCTTGAAAAATGTATATAACGACTATAACGTAGTGTGAAACATATTGGAAACAATATCGAGGAGGCTGCGTTGAAGAAAAGCAATCTGGGCTATGTGCTGGTGCTGATCGCCGCGCTTATGTGGGGCAGCATCGGAATCTTTGTAAACGGCATCTCGGCCATGGGCGTTTCGTCTCAGAGCATGGCGGCCTTTCGCCTGTTGTCGGGTGCCGTCTTAATGGCTCCGGTCTTGGCGTTCATGGGTTGCCAGGGAGGCGATCGTGAGGGAAAAGCATCGGGTCCCCTGGCACTGTTCAAGGCAAGTCCTAAAGAGCTTGTTCCCTGTGCGCTTCTTGGCATTATCGGCCTCGCCACCGCTAACACGCTTTATTACGAGTGCATGGGCGAGGTGGGCATGTCCACGGCCTCGGTGCTGCTCTACACCTCGCCGGTGTTTGGCGTCATGCTCGGCCGCGTGCTTTATCGCGAGGATGTGACTCCCAACAAGCTCGTTGCCATCGCTTTTAATATCGGTGGCTGTGTACTTGCAGTGACCAATGGCGACCTTTCCGGTTTCCATTTTTCGGTTTGGGGCGTCACGTCGGGCGTGATCGCGGGCTTTTGTGGCGCGTCGCTCGCGGTGTTTAGCCGGATAGCAACCAAGACGGTCCACCCGCTGGCTGTCACGTTTTGGGGCCTTGTTTTTGGCGGTGCGGTTATGGCGGCTATCGCGGCTCCGTGGCCAGATGTCGCCGCGGCAATGTCGCCACAGCTGCTGCTGCTGTTCTTTGGTTTTGGACTCATCCCTACAGCCGTGGCCTATGTCTTATATATGCAGGGTCTGTCCATGGGGCTCGAGACGTCGAAAGTTCCCGTCGTAATGTCATTCGAGACGGTCGTCACCGTACTGGTGGGCATTGGTGTCTACGCCGAGCCCGCCGGCGCGATTAAAGTCCTGGGCATCGTGCTGGTGCTCGCGTCCATCCTGATTATGAACACCGACTTCTCCAAGCTGCGCACCAGTGTGTTTGTCGGTCATGTCATTGAGAGCATGACCTTTAAGCCCAACGCGTGGTGGACCGAAAAATCTCAGGACATGGATCTGTTTAAGGAACGCACCGGCATTGCGCTGGAACCCACCGTACAGGAAAGCCCCTGGTACTTCGTGCGATAGGGGATTGCGCGCAGGGTCTGACCTGGGGTTATCCAGCTAGCGCCGGCCTACCTAGCCAAACGTTTCGAGTACGTTAAACCCGTCAACGGTCGATTTTCACCCGCGAACGGTCTTTATACTAATTAGCAATATAAGCAACGTATAAGACGTTATAATGACCATAATGAAAAGGAGGAGGCAAGATGAATCAGATCATTCTCGCATCTCATGGCGGCCTGGCCGCAGGCGCCAAAGACACGCTCGAGATGGTTCTCGGCGACGTGTCGAACGTCCACGTCGTGTCGCTTGCTCGTGACGACAAGGAGCCCATCACCAATAAGGTGGACGCCATGATCGCCACGTTCAACGCGGACGACACCGTCTATGTGCTGACCGATATGCTCGGCAGCTCGGTCAACAACAGCATGGTCGAGCTTTCCAAGAACGGCACGAAGTTCACGGTTGTCAGCGGTTTCAACATTCCGCTGGCACTGACGCTCGCTATGAGCCCCGTCCCCGTCAAGGGCGCCGAGCTCGCGGCCCTCATCAACGAGGCCCGCACCGGTCTGACCAACCCCAACGCACCGGTCGAGGCTGCCGCGGCTCCCGCCAAGAAGGCTAAGGCGCCCCGTCACAGCTCCGGTCCCGCCAAGATCGTCCTCGCACGTCTTGACTACCGTCTGCTGCACGGCCAGGTCGTCTTTACCTGGACCACCAAGGTTCAGGCCGAGCGCATCATCGTCGTCGACAACGCTGCCGCCAACGATGACATCAAGAAGGGTGCTCTTAAGCTGGCCAAGCCCCAGGGCGTGCGCCTGAACGTCTTCACCGTCGAGCGTGCCCTCGCCAAGATGGACAAGCTCAACACCCTCGGCGAGCGCGTTATGTTCGTCTTTGGCAACACTGCCGAGATGCTGCAGTTCTGCCAGGGCTACAAGCTCGACGCCATCAACCTGGGCGCCACCGCCAACCACGACGGTGCCGATCAGGTCGGCGGCAAGGACAGCTCCGTCTTCCTCGATGCCACCCAGAAGGCCGATATCAACCAGCTGCTCGACATGGGCATCAAGCTCTACGTCCAGCAGACCCCCACGTATCAGAGCGTCGACATCGACGCCAAGCTGTAATCAACCAGGCTTTTGCCTGACTGAAAGGAGAAGGGTATGAATACGTTCATCAGTGCGGTGCTCGTCGGCCTCGTCGGCGTGTTCTGCATGTGGGACTCCCGCCTGCTCGGTCGTCTTAACTTCGAGCAGCCCCTCGTTGGCGCTACGCTCGTCGGTCTGCTGCTGGGCGATGTGCCCACCGGCCTTGCCGTCGGTGCCGCCGTCGAGCTCGTGTCCATGGGCCTGGTGCAAGTCGGCGCCGCCGTTCCGCCCGATATGGTCCTGGGCGGCATCGTGGCCGCTGCCTTTGCGTGCCTGACCGATGCTTCCGCCGAGACCGCCATGACGATCGCCATCCCGGTCGCCGTCCTGGGTCAGCTCCTCGGCATCGTGTTCCGTTCCATCATCGCCGCCCTCACCCATGTGGCAGATAACGCGATCGATAACGGAAAGTTCAAGACCGCCTACCGTATGCACATCTGCGCCGGCTCCGGTCTGTACGCTCTCATGTACTTCCTGCCGATCTTCCTCGCCGTCTTTGTCGGCACCGACCTGGTCCAGACCATCGTCAACATGGTTCCCGAGTGGCTGTCCACTGGTCTTAACGTTTCGACCAAGATCATGACCGCCTACGGCTTGGCCCTGCTGCTCACCATGATGATCAAGAAGGGTATGACTCCGTTCCTGTTCATCGGTTTCCTGCTCGCCGCTTACCTCAACCTGTCCGTCATCGCGGTCGCTCTGATCGGTGTGTGCCTGGCTGTCGTCTTCATGGGCTTCAAGTTCAACGGTTCCCATGCAGCCGCCGGTGTCGATTCCGACTACGATCCGCTCGAAGACGACGAAGACTAAGGAGGAACACACTATGGCAACCGCAACCAAGGACGTGTCCCTGAACAAGAAGGTCAGCCAGTTCTTCTGGCGCTCCTGGGCCATCCAGGCCTCTTGGAACTACGAGCGTCAGATGAACATGGGCTTCCTCTACGGCATGGTTCCCACGCTCGACCGCCTCTATCCCGACGAGTCTGACCCCAAGCAGCTCGAGGCCAAGAAAGAGGCTTACCACCGTCACATGGCGTTCTACAACTGCACCCCGCAGACGAGCGCTTTCATCCTGGGCCTCGCCGCCTCCATGGAGGAGGAGTACGCCAAGGATCCCGAGAACTTCGATCCCGATTCGATCAACGCGGTCAAGACCTCCCTCATGGGTCCGCTTTCCGGCATCGGTGACTCCTTCTTCCAGGGCACCATCCGCGTTATCGCCTTTGGTCTGGGCGTTCAGCTGGCTCAGCAGGGCTCCATCATGGGCCCGATCCTGGCCATGCTCATCTCCATCGTCCCCGCTGTGCTGATCACTTGGTTCGCAGCCAAGATGGGCTATCAGGGCGGCCACGAGTACCTGAGCAAGCTTCAGGGCGGCGACCTCATGGAGAAGCTCATGTATGTCTGCGGCATCGTGGGTCTTATGTCCGTGGGCGGCATGATCGCCACGCTGATCGGCGCCACCACCCCGCTGCAGTTCGCTGACGGCACCGTTGTGATCCAGGACATCCTGGACGGCATGATGCCCCAGATGATCTCCCTTGGCCTCACCGGCCTTATGTACTGGCTCATCAAGAAGAACGTCAACACCGGTTGGCTTCTCGTGATCGCCATCGTGGGCGGCATCGCCCTCTCCGCGGCCGGCATCCTGGCCTAGTCGCGACCAAGCGTCCAACCGCTTTCCCCCGGGGCCTGCCTGGCATCCCATACCCCAGGCAGGCTTCCATCCCTATACGTGACAAAGGGCAGTCCCTTTGTCACATCCTCAACGGGCCGGCGACTCGGTCCAAATCACGGTAACCCTGCGTGCGCCCGGCAATGTGGCGCCGCAAAAATCGAAAGGAATGTGTCAGATGTACGAGATCGACCTTAACCTCCCTAAGCAGATCGTCGCTGACGTCCTGTCCAACCACGAGATCCACAGCGTCGCCTTCGTCGGCTGCGGCGCTTCCATGTCCGACCTGTACCCCGCCAAGTACTTCCTGGCCAACAACACGGACAAGCTGAACGTTCAGATCTTCACTGCTAACGAGTTCAACTACGACACGCCCTCCTGGGTCAACGAGCACACCTTCGTGATCACCTGCTCCCTCGGTGGCTCCACGCCCGAGACCGTCGAGGCCAACAAGACCGCCAAGAAGCACAACTGCCCGGTCGTCTCCCTCACCAACAAGGCTGGCTCCGCTCTGACCGTCGACGCCGACCACGTCATCGTCCACGGCTTCCACGCCAACTACGCTGCCAAGTGCGAGAAGCCCGGCTACGCCATCGCTCTTGCTCTCGAGATCCTTCAGCAGACCGAGGGTTATGACCACTACGAGGACATGATCACCGGCCTCACCAACATCTTCGATCTCTGCGAGAACGCCGCTCAGCACTGCAAGAAGCTCGCCAAGAAGTTCGCCGAGGACTTCAAGGACGACAAGATGATCTACTTCATGGCTTCCGGTGCCTCCGAGAAGATGGCTTATTCTCACGCCGCCTTCCTGTTCACCGAGATGCAGTGGATCGACGCTGCCGCCTACAACACCGGCGAGTACTTCCACGGCCCGTTCGAGGTTTCCACCGAGGGTAAGCCCTACGTCTTCTTCATGTCCGATGGCGCCACCCGTCCGATGGACGCCCGCGCCCTCACCTTCCTTGAGCGCATGGGCGCCAAGGTCGCTCTGATCGACTCCAAGGACTACGGCCTGGCTGACGCCGTGCCCGCGAGCGTCATCACCTACTTCAACCCGCTGCTGCACCTCGCCGTTATGCGCGAGTACGGCAACCAGATCGCCGAGGCCCGTCAGCACCCGCTGACCATGCGTCGCTACATGTGGAAGCTTTCCTACTAATCACAAGTAAGTAGACCTTACGGGTTGATTGAAAGGGGATGGGGTTTTGCGCCCCGTCCCCTTTTTTGCTCTGGGGAGGGCGTGTCTGTCGCGTCGCAAATCCCAGATAAAACCTACCAAAATAAACCTGTCCCTTTTTGGCAGGTGGGAGGAGATGCGTATGATCAAGGCAGTGCTGTTTGACATGGACGGCGTGCTGGTCGATACCGAGTGGTTCTACAACCGTCGTCGCGTGGCGTTTATGGAGGAGAAGGGGTTCCACTTTGACGAGATCCCCGATCTTTCGGGGTCTAACGAGCCGGCCATTTGGGAGGCGCTGGTGCCCGACGATGTTGAGCTGCGCGAGCGTCTGCGCGTGGAGTACAAGCAGGTCTATAGCCCGGACCATCCCGTTCCGTATGCCGAGCTGCTCAACGAGCAGACGGAGCCGGTGATGCGCGCACTGCACGAGCGCGGCGTGAAGTGTGCCATCGCGAGCTCGTCCTATCGCGAGTTGATCGACGAGCTGGTGGAGATTGCCGGTATCCCCGACGTGCTGGACTACACCATCAGCGGTCACGAGTGCAGTGCGTTTAAGCCCGACCCCGAGATCTACCTGCGTGCCATGGAGGCACTGGGGGTGGAGCCTGCCGAGTGCCTGGTTATCGAGGATTCGCCTTTGGGCATCGAGGCTGGTAAGCGCTCCGGCGCCCGCGTCCTGGCGCTGCGTCCGCACGAGGGTGTCAACCTCGATCAATCGCGAGCCGATGCCGTTATCGATAATCTGACCGACATTTTGGCCGCTTTGTAGCGTCAATCCGCCGCGAGAAGCACTGATTCACGCGTCTTTTGCTGCGGATTGGCTTAATTTGTCATCTATTTGGATCCGTTTGGCTTCGATTCGGACTAAGTGAGTAGACTTTTTGGTGCAAGACGAGCACAAAGCGCATCTGCTCTAGTAAAACCGCAGGTCACAGGGGTGGCGGTTTTGGGTGTGCTCTGCAGGTCGCGTAAAGTCTACTCACTTGTTATTTGGGCCTTTGGTCGTGGGGTTGCTGGTCCCGCTTTGGTTGTCGAGGGAGGGTGAATTGAAGCGCCCCCGCATGCTCCGTGCTACAATCGCCGACATGCCTCACAACCAGATTTGCCTTCGAAAGGAGCCCGCGTGGCGAACGCCATCGATCAGCTCACGGACCGCGTGCTCGTGCTCGGCCGCCTTACCATCGTCCGCCGCGCCATTACTGCCGTGGCGGTCACGATTTCCGCCGTTCTCCAGACATTCCTGATCCAGGCGTTCATTCAGCCCGCCGACCTGCTTCCGAGCGGTCTTACCGGCGTTGCGGTCCTGCTCGATCGCGTTACCTCGCTGGGTGGCGTTCACATCGATATTTCGCTCGGTATGCTCGCGCTCAACATCCCCGTGGCGCTCCTATGCTGGAGCGGCATTAGCAAGCGCTTCGTCATCTTCTCGATGATGCAGGTCGTGCTCTCGTCGCTGTTCCTCAACGTCTTTCACTTCGCTCCATTTTTGGGCGACAAGATCATGCTCATCATTTTTGGCGGCGTGGTCTCGGGTCTGGGCGCTGCCATCGCACTTAAATCCGGCGCATCCACCGGCGGCACCGACTTTATCGCGCTGTGGGTTTCCAACCACACGGGCAAGACCATCTGGGGCGTCATCTTTGGTTTCAACTGCTTTATCCTGGCGATCTTTGGCTTTATGTTTGGCTGGGACAAGGCGGCGTATTCCATCGTGTTCCAGTTTATTTCGACCAAGACCATCGACAGTTTCTATCGTCGCTACGATCGCGTGACGCTGCAGATCACGACGCGTAAGGCAGACGAGGTCATGACTGCCTACGTAAACCATTTTCAGCACGGCATTAGCTGCGCCGAGGTCGTCGGCGGATATAGCCGCGAAAAGATGTACCTGCTGAACACCGTTGTCTCGACCTACGAGAGTCAGGACATTATCAAGCTGGTGTGCGACGTTGATCCCGGCGCCGTGATCAATGTGTTCCACACGCTCAACTTTGTGGGCGGCTGGTGGGGTGGTCATGTCGACGAGCCCATGCCCACGGCCGTTCCCGATCCCGACAAGCCCGCACGCATGGCCAGCAGGCAGGCGCGCCTCAGCGAACAGGACAGTCTGCAGCAGGACGACGGCAAGTAGGGTATTGGCATTTTGCCGGTCCTGCGCAACCCATCCGAACGAGCCCCCCCGAAAGCCCCGTTGCTTTCGAGAGGCTCTCGTTTGCCCAGATAAAACCTACCAAAATGAAGCTGTCGCTTTTTGGTAGGGAGGGTGTATCGTTTTATCATTATGAGGTAATATGAAACTAGACGTTATATACGTATTAGTTATTTCGATATTTCGATAAGAGTGATTAGATATGCCTGCGCCCAAAAATGCACCGCTTTACCAGCAGATTTACGACGAAATCAAGGATGCGATCGAGAAAGGTGTTTATGCACCCAAGGAGCGTATTCCGTCCGAGCTTGAGCTAGCCGAGCAGTACGACGTGAGCCGCATTACGGTGCGCCGCGCCGTCGAGGAGCTGTGCTCCGATGGCTACCTGGTTAAGCAGCAGGGCCGTGGCACCTTTGTCTCCACGCCGCACATCAACCGCCAGTTCCACGCTTCGACGCTGCAGACGTTTACCGCGCTGTGTGCCGATAATGGCATGAAGGCGGGCGCACATGTGGTCGATCGCCAGATTGTGCCGGCACGTCAAAACGAGATGGAGTTCTTTGGCCTGCAGAAGGACGCGCTGCTGCTGCATATTAAGCGCGTGCGTACAGCCGACGGCGAGCCCATCTTTGAGGAGAACATCTTTGTGCCGTTTGACGCCTACCGTGAGCTGTTGACGGCCGATCTTGAGGACAAGTCGATTTTTGCCGAGGTCGAGCGTGTTGGCGGAACGCCGATTGTCTCGGTTGACTACCGCACGGTCGAGGCCGTTCGTGCCAATACCGAGCAGGCGGCCGAGCTGGGCATTGCTCCGCACGATCCGCTGCTCAACCTGCGTGCCGGCTTCACGGGCCCCAATGGCGAGCCGGTCCTGATGGGTAAGCAGTACTACGTGGGATCGCGCTACGTTATGGTCATGTAAGTTACGCGGTTTTACCAAACCGCGTAACGGCTCGACGCTGCAAGCCCG
>CABVAS010000020.1 GCA_902496375.1 uncultured Collinsella sp. | reverse complement strand
GCATTCCGCACGAGCTTCTCTGACATTTCCGCCCATTACCACGTGGAGGTCCCCGTCACGGAGATCGCCTACGCATACGACTACATCAATTCCCGGCATGCCCCGCGCAGGCAGGCCACGCCGAACGATGGGCCCGCGGCTCAGCAGGACGAGTGACGCGCCTCGCAAGCAAAGGAAGGAAGCCAACATCACACGAGCATCATCGATCGCTGCGTGCAAGGCGGCGGGCCTCACCGTGTTCGCCAAGCGCGAGGAGCGTTTTGGTTTTTCGCAAGCAAATGCGGACGAAATCAGCGACCAGATTCCCGATCCGCTCAAACATGCAGGGCCCCTATGTGTTTAACCTCATTTTTCCGTGTGCGGTAGAATGGAGTCGTTGAGATCGCGAACGCCTTAAAGGGAGAGTTTTTGTGGATGCGCATCTGGATGGGGGCTCTTCCGCCCCGCTGTATCAACAGGTGCTCGATTTGCTTAAGAGCGATATCGAACAGGGGACATATCCCGTTGACTCGCAGATTCCAACGGAACTTGAGCTTTCTAAGATGTACGGCGTGGGAAGGGTCACGGTTCGCCGCGCAATAGAGGAGCTTGTGGGCGAGGGGTATCTCACCAAGCGGCAGGGGCGTGGTACGTTTGTGACCGCGACAAAGATAATTCGCAAGGTGCATCAGAAGGACGATGTTCAGAGTTTTACCCAAGCATGCGCTGAAAACGGCATGAAGGCGGGCGCTCGCGTCGTTGCCCGCAAGACCGTTGCCGCCGATCGCGACCTCGCTTCTTTCTTTGGCTTGGATGAAGGCTCTGACCTCATCTTGGTCTCACGCGTGCGTACCGCAGACGGCGTGCCGGTCCTGTTCGAGAACAACTACTATCCTGTCGATGGATTCGAATTTCTCAAAGATATCGGTCTCTCCAATTGTTCGATATTCGAGGCCGTGGGGGAGCGTACGGGTAGGTATCCCTGCTCGTCCGATCCCTGCAGGCTGGAGATCGCCCGTGCGGGAATTGATGCCGCCCGCGAGCTCAAGGTCCCAGTAGGGGAGCCGCTGTTCTTCATGAACGCGGGCTTTCTCGATTCCAACGGAGAGCGCTTCTGCTATGGCAGACAGTACTACGTGGGTTCGCGCTACAGCTTCGATATCTAGCGGCTCTGTCTCACACAGCGCTGTTCTCGTATTGCCGCGGCAGGTCCGTTTAGCGCGTAAAAGTTACCACTTATAGAACAACCTAATATGTTTCTTAACCGACGCCTTCATGCAGGTTATACATAGAACAACCTAAGATGTTTGCCTATACGTGAAGGATTTTTGGCAAGCATCGTTGCTCTGGCAGGAGGTTAAGAATGTCGGATGCCAAACAGGAGAAGCCCAAGCGCAGATTCCATCTCCAGCTTCCCCATGTGTACACCATCGCGTTCATGCTGATCGTGTTCTTCGCGGTGCTCACATGGATCGTCCCATCGGGTCAGTTCGACCGCCAGACCATTCAGACGGCCGCGGGCGAGCGAGAAGTCGCCGTAGCCGGAACGTACCAAGAGGTCGACAAGGTCTACACCGATTCGGAGACGGGGGAGACCGTCGATCTGCGACAGGGCATCGATGCCGTCCTGCAGGCTCCCGCCAAGGGCATTCAGGCTGCGGCCGATGTCGTCGCGTTCGTCCTGCTGATCGGCGGATCGTTCGCCATCGTCACCAAGACCAACGCCCTAAACGCCGGCATGAGCCGCGTGATCAAGAAGCTGAAGAACAAGGACATCTTGATCATCCCCATCTCCATGATCCTGCTCTCGATCTGCGGCACCACGTTCGGCATGTCCGAGGAGGCGCTGCCGTTCTACGCGATCTTCATCCCCATCATGCTGAGCATCGGGTATGACTCCATGACCGCGTTCATCATCTGCTTCCTCGGCCCCAACCTTGGTTACTGCGCATCCATTATTGATCCTTTCAACGTGCTGATCGCCCAGGGCGTTATCGGCATCGAGGGAAATCCCCAGCTTTGGCTCCGCGCCATCCTGTGGGTCATCTTCACCGCCGCGGGCATTTTCTGGGCCATGCGCTACGCGCGCCGCGTCAAGCTCGATCCCAAGTCCTCCATCACCTATGAGGACGATAAGCAGAAGCGCATCGAGTTCTCTGTCACCGATGCTTCTATCGAAGAGGAGTTCACGCTTCGCCACAAGCTCGTCCTCATTGATTTCGCGGTCGGCATGGGCGTTATCGTGTGGGGCCTCGTTACCCAGGGCTGGTATATGGACGAGATCTCCATGGTGTTCCTGGCCATGGGCCTTCTTGCCGGCATACTCGGCGGCCTGGACGAGAAGACCATTGCGGAGGAGTTCGTCCGCGAATCGCCGACTTCGCCTACGCAGCCTGCATCATCGGCATCGCCCGCGGCATCCTGGTCGTCGCAGAGGGCGGAATGATCATCGACTCTATTCTTAACTGGCTCGTCGGACTCCTTGCGGGCGCTCCGTCCTTCATCTATACCACCTTCATGTACATCGTCCTCGGCCTGCTTTCGCTGCTGGTTCCTTCCAGCTCCGGCCTCGCTGCACTCACCATGCCCGTCATGGGCCCGCTGACCGAGCTTATGGGCCTCAATCCCGAGGCTGCCGTCACCGCTCTGCAGTTCGCGAACCAGACCGTCAACACCATCAGCCCCGTTGCGGGCATGACCGTCGCGGGTCTTGCCGTGGCGAAGATCTCCTTCGGGCAATGGTGGAAGACCATCTGGAAGTTCTTTATCTTCATGGTTCTGTTCGGATTGGTCGCGACTGTGATTTCCGGCCTACTGCCGATGTAGGAGGTGCCCAGCATGGATTTAAGCGCTTCCACACCCCGTCTGCGTCGCGAGCAGGTCGCCGGCATGAACATTCACTACATCATGTGGTCGCTCGATTACTTCCTTGATGCTCAGCAGCGCCTTGGCTTCAAAACCATCGAGCTTTGGGCGGCCGAGCCGCACGTGACGCTGGACCACACGGGGTATTTCGAGGCCGACGAGCTTCGCCGCAAGATCGAGTCCCGCGGACTCTCCGTGAGCTCCCTGTGTCCGGAGAACGTGGTGTATCCGTGGCAGTACGCTGCCAGAAAGCCCCTGCACGCGCAGCGGAGCCTCGCTTACTTTAAGCACGGCATCGAGCTCGCCGAGGTGCTCGGCGCCCCGTATATGTCCATCAACTCCGGTTGGGGCGATTGGGACGAGGACCGCGAGGAGGCTTGGAAGCGCTCTGCCGAGCACTTGGCGATTCTTGCGGACTATGCCGGCGAGCACGGCGTGACCCTCTGCATGGAGAGCCTGAGGCCGGAAGAGAGCAACTTGGTGGTTACACTCGCGGACGCCAGGCGCATGCTTGACCAAGTAGCCAGCCCGCACCTTACTCCAATGGTGGACACTACCGCTATGGGAGTCGCCGGCGAGAGCCTTGAAGAGTGGTTTGCCGAGTTTGGCGATGGTGCCATAAGGAACATGCGCTTCATTGATGGCGACCCATATGGCCATCTGGTTTGGGGCGATGGAAAGCACAGTATGGACGATTTCGTACGCGTCCTCAACGCGCATGGGTTCGAGGGCTATCTTGGCCAGGAGATCACCGATGGAAGGTATTTCGATGATCCCGCAGCAGCGGACCGGCACAACATGGACGCCTTCGAGAGGTATTTTGTCGACTAGCGCGTAGCTCCCATTCGCGTGGGGAAGTCAACACGCTTGACGAGAAGACTCGCAGTAAACGTTGGCGGATTCGTCCGCCGTATCGAAAGGAAGAATAACAATGAACGCACATGATCTTATCGCCGACGCAATCGCTGAAAAGGGCGGTTTCGATAGCGTCTTCTGGGTTGCCTGCGGCGGCTCCCTCATCGACCTGCTGCCCGCCCACGAGCTGCTCAAGCGCGAGGCGACTACGTTTGCCAGCGAGGCGTATACCGCTCGCGAGTTCGATATCATGCGTCCCAAGCGCCTGGGCGAAAAGTCCCTTGTCATCGCTTGCAGCCACTCCGGCAACACCCCCGAGGTAATCGATGCGTGCTCGATCGCCAAGGCGGCGGGCGCGACCGTTATCGTGCAGACGGACAACGCGGGTTCCGGCATCGATAACGGTGAGTGGATGTGCTGGGTATATCCGTGGGACGAGGGAGTTCCGCAGGCGGAGGTGCCCGCCGGCATCTCTTTGGCTCTCGCTTCCGAGCTCCTGGATCAGCAGGAAGGTTATGCCGACCTTGCCGACATGTACGAAGGCATCGCCAAGATGGACCAGATCCTGCCTGCAGCTCGCGAGAAGGTCAACGCCGAACTCTGCGACCGTTTTGCCGCCCTGTGCCAGGACCACAAGTTCCTGTATATCTTGGGGTCCGGTCCCGTGTTTAGCCAGGCCTATGGCTTCGCTATCTGCTCGCTTATGGAGATGCAGTGGCAGAGCTGCGCCTATATCCACTCCGGCGAGTACTTCCACGGCCCCTTCGAGGTGACCGAGCCCGGAGTCTTCTACTTCCTGCAGATGTCTTCTAGTGAGTGCCGAGCCATGGATGAGCGCGCCCTCGCATTCCTCGAGACCCATACCGACACTCTTATGGTGCTCGACGCCATGGAGTACGGCATGGACCAAGTACCGGCGAGCGTTCGCGCGTTCCTTGATCCAATCCTGTTCTACGCGATGAACTGTGAGCTGCGCTCCGCTCGCGGCAAGGTGTTCGACCATCACCCGGACGTGCGTCGTTACATGGGCATCGAGAAGTACTAGCGATTTTAAAACGGGGCGCGAGGCGCGTTGAGACGTGCGAATCCCTCGCGCCCCGTCTGCTCGCCGTAACCACGGCGGTTTACCTGAATGGAGATAACCATGGCAGCCTATCCTATAAGCGTGCTTGGCTTTGGAGACAACGTTGTCGATAAGTACGAGCACATCAAGACCATGTATCCCGGCGGCAATGCAGTTAACTTCGCCGTCTTCGCCAAGAAGCTCGGCGTCGATCGCAGCGCCTACATGGGAATCTTCGGATCAGATGAGGAGGCCGAGCACGTTATAGCATCGCTCGAGGACGAGGGCGTCGAGCTTCTTCGCTGCCAGCAGGTCCTGGGCGTCAACGGCGCCGCTCGCGTGACCGTTGACGAGACCGGGGACCGTATCTTCCTGGGCTCCAATGAAGGCGGCATACGTGGCGACATGCGCTACGTGATAGACCGCTTCGCCGCCGAGTACGTCAGCGGCTTCGATTTGGTGCACAGCGGCAACTACTGCTTCACCGAGCGCGAACTCCCCAAGATCAAGGCTGCCGGCGTGCCTATCAGCTTCGACTTCTCCGATGACTCCACCGACGAGCACTTCGGGCAGATTGCGCCATTTGTGACGTACGCCTTTATGTCCATGGGCGACGCTTCCCTGGAGGATATCAAGGCGAAGCTCGAGTGGGTGAAGGCCCTTGGCCCTCAAATCGTATGCGCATCGCGCGGGAGCAAGGGCTCCGTCGCCTATGACGGCGAAAACTTCTACGAGCAGGGCATCAAGCCCGTGGCGCCCGAGGAGCTCAAAGACGCTATGGCGGCCGGCGATTCACTGCTGACGGCGTTTTTGGTCACCTATCTTTCCAAGAAGAAGGCCGGCGAGTGCGGCGAGGCCGCGATTCGCGAGAGCTTGGACTTCGCTGCCGGTTTTGCGGCGGAGACCTGCAAGATCGAGGGCAGTTGGGGCCACCCGCTGGTCTACGAGAACTAGTTTTTTGTCGTGGCGGGGTGTCTTGGGGCGCCCCGCATTGCGTTAGGAGTCAAGATGTCCGTTCTTGCCTGCGCGGCAGGATTTTGCTGCGCCGATGTCTACCAGAATCTGGATCCCCTGGGTTGCATCCAAGGGGGCCTCTCAGGAGCGCTTCGAGGGGTGCTTCTTGAGTATATGAAGGCAAAAGGGATATGCAATCTTCATATACGGCCTTCTTTTAGAGGGCGTTGTCCTTACTCTTTCATCTCCTTGCCTATGGACATTTTGTCCATAGGCAAGAGTCCATGGTCGAGATCATGGTGAAGTTCTGCGGCCAGTAATTACTGCATTACATATTCTGTTGTCACCTGGGAGGCTCGCTTTTGCGGGCCTCTTTGCGTTGCTAAGGGGCCATGGTCTGTCGATAAATAAAGCGCCCGCTTGCGGGGGAGCAAGCGGGCGCCGTTGAGCGAATATGTTTGCGGCCCTAGCCGCTGCGGGTGATGGGTCCTCGACTAGTTAGTCGTGCCGGAATCGTCGCCCGAATCGGAGCCAGAAAGCGAAACCGTCAACGTGATCGTGCTGTCGGTGGACTGCTTGCCAGTGGGGGAGACGCCCGTCACGGTGGCGTTTTCGTTGCCACTCACGGGGTTGCCGTTCTGATCGCAGAATGCGATGTTGTAGAATCCGGCGTTGTTGAGCGCGGTGACGGCGGCGGAGATGCTCTTGCCGTACAGGTTGCCCGGAACGCTGGCCTTGCCGGACTTTTTGGCGATGACGACGGTGATCGTGGCGCCGGGCTTCTGCTTGCCGCTGGGGTTCCAGCTAATGACGGTGCCCTCGGTGACGGAATCGTTCTCCTGGTAGCTCACGTTGACGCCAAAACCGGCCATGTCGAGAGCGTTGCGTGCCTGGGCCTCGGTCATGTCGGTCAGATCGGGGACGGAGGTGGTGTCAGGACCGCTGGAGACCTTATACGAGATGGTCGTGCCCTTCTCGACTTCCTTGCCGGCATCAGTGCCCTGCTCAAAGACCTGGCCTTCGTCGGCCTCGTTGGCCTCCTCGGTTGCGTTGCCCTTCAGGCCCACGCTTGCCAGCGCGGCCTCGGCCTGGTCCTTGGTTAGGCCGACGAGCTGCGGAACCTCAACTTTCTCGGAGGGCTTGGGGCCCTTGGAGATCACCAGGTTAACCTTGGAGCCCTTGGGCTTCTTAGTGTTGCCGTTGGGGGTCTGCTCGGCAACCTTGCCCTCGTCGACATCGTCGTTATAGCTCTGGTCGACAGTTCCGACCTCAAGGCCGGCCTCCTTGATCAGCTCGATAGCGGTCTGCTGGTCCTTGTTAAGCACATCGGGCACCGTAACCTGCTCGCCCCCAAAGAGCCCGGTGGCGAAGGCCACCACAACGCCAACCACGGCGATTGCGGCGACTACGGCGGCGATAATCTTGTTCTTGTTGGACTTGGGCTGATCGACCTCGTAGGAACCGGTGGAACCCGAGACGGCGCTGCGGGGGTTGGTCTGTCCGCTTACGCCCGATACGGGGCGAACCATAGCGCGCGTGGAGTCAGACAGCTCACGGGTCTTGGTGGCGCCCAGGTCGCCCGCGGCACCGATGATGCGCGTGGGCTCGGAGACGTTGACGGCGCGACCGGACAGGTAGTTGTTGAGCACCTGGCGCAGCTCGTCTGCCGTCTGGAAGCGGTTCGCCGGGTCCTTCTCCATGCACTTGAGGATAATGCGCTCCAGATCGGCATCGACGCCGGAGTTGATCTGGCTCGGCGGAACCGGCAGTTCGTTTACCTGCTTGAGCGCAACCGAGATGGCGTCGTCGCCGTCAAAGGGGACGCGACCGGTGGCGCACTCGTACATCACGACGCCCAGGGAGTAGATATCAGAGGTGGGACCGAGGTCCTGGCCGCGCGTTTGCTCGGGGCTTACGTAGTGGGCGGTGCCCAGTACATTGTTGTCCTGCGTGAGGTGGCTGTTCTTTGCGCGCGCGATGCCAAAGTCCATGACCTTGATGTTGCCGTCGGGCAGCACCATGATGTTTTGCGGCTTAATGTCGCGGTGGATGATCTCGTGCTTGTGGGCGACCGAAAGCGCGGAGCTGATCTGCGAGCCGATCTGCGCGACCTTCTTTGGATCGAGGGCGCCGTGGCTCTTGATGCCGCTCTTAAGGTCGGTACCGCGCAGGTACTCCATGACGATGTAGTAGGTATCGCCATCCTTGCCCCAATCGTAGACGCCCACGATATAGGGGGAGGAGAGACCTGCTGCTGCCTGGGCCTCCTGCTTAAAGCGTGCGGCGAAGGTTGCGTCGCCAGCATACTGCGGCAGCATGATCTTGACGGCAACCGTGCGGTCGAGGACCTGGTCCTGTGCACGGTAGACGGTCGCCATGCCGCCTGTTCCCACCTTATCCTTGAGGAGGTATCTTCCCCCGAGGACCCTCTGTTCCATTCCTGCTCCTAACATAACTATTCGCTCAACGATGTGTGTAGTACCTACGATGTGGCCGCTGGGGCCGTGTGGCGCGTTGCCGCTAACTCTTCGGCCGCGGCGCGCCTCGGGTGTCCGATTCGATCATGGGCATCACGCTCCCTGTGCGGCAAGCGCCGCGGTCAGGACGATACCGGCGATCTTGGCGGCCTTGACGTCATGCTTGTCGAAATCCTCCAAGGCCACCGAGATGGCGACCGTGGGTGAATCGTAAGGTGCAAAGCCAACGAACATCGAGTTGACGTTGGTGCCGCCGGTCTCGGCCGAGCCGGTCTTGCCGGCGACCTTGACGCCGGGGATCTGGGCATCGGTGCCGGTGCCGGACTGGACGACGGCAAGCATGGCCTGCTTGACCTGGTCGGCCGTGGCGGAGCTGACGGCCTGACCAAGCGAGCGGGACTGCGTGGTCTTGACCACGGTTCCGTCCGGGGCGAGTACCTGGGCTACAAAGTACGGGTCCATGACCACGCCGCTGTTAGCGATGGCGGCGGCAATCACGGCGTTTTGCATGACGGTGGTCTGCGGGCCGGGCGTGTGGTCCATGCCGACAGGCTGGCCGGCGCCGGCCCAGGCGGTCTCCCACTCGGTCATGAGCGACGGGTCGGCCATGATGGAGGCCGCGGAGGTCAGGTCCTGGCCGAGCTTTTGGCCGTAGCCAAAGGCGTTGGCAAACTGTACGAGCGTGTTTGCGCCAACTTCGTTTGCCACCTGGCCAAAGACGACGTTGGAGGACACGGCAAAGGCCTGCTGCAGGCTGATGGTGCCGTAGCTCTCGTTGGCATAGTTGGTGACCGGTGCGTTGCCGATGTCCATGGAGCCGGGCGCCTGGTAGGTGCTGGTCAGGCTGGCGGTGCCGGTCTCGAGTGCCGCGGAAAGCGTAACGACCTTAAACGTTGAGCCCGGCGTGTACAGCGCGTCCATGGCGCGATTGTACATGGAGCCGTCCTCGCCGCCGCCCGTCTGCAGCAGGGCATCGATGTTGGTGTTGTCATAGGTGGGCGAGCTTGCGCATGCGAGGACCGCGCCGGTGCGCGGATCCATAACCACCACGGCACCCTTAAAGCCCTTGAGTGCCTGCTCGGCAGCCGTCTGGATGCGCGAGTCGATGGTGAGCTTGGCGGTGTTGCCCGGCTGGGTCTGGCCCGCGAGCGACGCGATGGCGTTGTTCCAGCTGGAGTAATCCTTAGAGCCGGTGAGCGTGTCGTTCATGACGCTCTCGATGGCGGTGGTGCCATACTGCTGGCTCACGTAGCCAACCACGTGCGCTGCCAGGTTACCGTTGGGGTAGGAGCGTACGTAGGTGCCGTCCTCCTGTTGCAGCGACTCGGCCAGCGTCACGCCGTCGGACGTGATGATGGAACCGCGCTGGATGTACTTGGAGCGGGCGATGGTGTGGTTGTTGGTCGGCATGTCCTGATAGTCCTTGGCCTTGATGACCTGGACATAGGTGAGGTTGCCGATAAGGATGGCGAACAGCGCCGTAAAGGCGAGCACCGCGCGGGTTAGACGGTTGGCGAGCGCCACGCGGCCGAGCACACCGGATTCAGGTGTGTCGAGCAGGCGACGGCGCATGCGCGAGCCGACGGAATGGCTGCCGCTGCCGTAGGAAGACGAGGTGGCAAAGCGCGTGCCCGTCGGGGCGGCGGCAGATGCGACCTGATCGTCAGAGATGGCGGCCATGGTGCCGGTGCCGGTAAGCTCGGCCTCGCGTCCGGTCGCCTCGTCACCGGCGCGCAGCAGGAGCGCGACGATGATAAAGCTCGCCAGCAGCGAGGAGCCGCCCTGGCTCATAAAGGGCAAGGTGACGCCGGTCAGCGGGATCAGGCGGGTAACGCCGCCTACGATCAAAAAGGCCTGGAAGCTGATGGCTGCCGTAAGGCCCGTGGCACTAAAGGCGGCGAGGTCGGATTTAGCGCGGGCAGCCGTGGTGAGGCCACGCACGGCAAAGAGCATAAACAGGATGAGCACGGCGCCGCCGCCCAAAAGGCCCATCTCCTCGCCGATAGCCGAGAAGATAAAGTCGGACTCGACGACAGGGATGTTGTTGGCCATGCCGTTGCCGATGCCAACACCGACCAGACCGCCATCGGCAAGCGAGAAGAGCGACTGGACGATCTGGTAGCCCTGACCCTGGGCGTCCTTAAACGGATCGAGCCAAACCTGGAAACGCACCTGAACGTGAGACAGGAACTTGTAGGCGCCCACGGCTCCAACAGCTAAGAGCGCAAGGCCGATAACGACATACGAAAAGCGCCCCGTGGCAACGTAGAGCATCAGCAAGAAGATGGTGTAGAACAGCACGGCCGAACCCAGATCGCGTTCGAAGACGACGACGAGCAGGCACACACCCCACACGGCAAACAGCGGCAGCAGCAGTCGCAGGCGAGGGATCTTAAAGCCCAGGATCTTGCGGTTGGAGATGGAGAGCAGCTCGCGGTTCTCGGCCAGGTACCCGGCCAGGAACAGCACGATAAAGACCTTGGCGAACTCGCCGGGCTGGATGGTAAAGCCCGCGATGCGAATCCACAGCTTGGAGCCCGAGATCGTGGTGCCGATAAAGATGGGCAGCATCAGCAGGATGATGCCGATAATGCCAAAGGTGTACTTGTAGCGCATGACCACGTCGAGGTTTTTGACCAGTGCGAGCGTTCCCACCATCAGGGCCACCGAGACAAACAGGATGATGAGCTGTGAGATGGCGAGAGCGGGGGCGAGACGCGTCACGAACGTGATGCCGATGCCCGAAAGCACAAAGACAATGGGCAGGATGGCGGGGTCGGCACCGGGCGCCAAGATGCGCACGGCAATGTGGGCCGCGGCAAAGGCGGCAAAGAGGCCGATCGGTACGGCGAGCGTCTCAAAGGAGATGGCAGCGCCCGCGGTGAGGACGTACATCGCATACAGCAGGATGACGGGGAACGCCGAGGCGATGAGCAAGAGCAGCTCGGTGTTGCGGCGACTCATAAGCGGCACTCCCTTTCTAATTCTTATCGGAGGCTTCGGCCTCGGCGGACTGTTCGGCGGTTTTCTCGGAATCTGATTCGGAGGTCGATCCCTGATTGGTGTTGTCGCGAATCGTTTGCGCGTCGATCACCTGGCGGGTCTGCTCCTCGTCGATCTGGTGGCGGTACTTGGATATCGTGTCCTGCGCATCGTCGACACTTGTTTGCGGAATACCCGCCTTGAGGCGGTTTTGCGTGTCTTCGGGCAGGTCGGATAGCTTGATGCTGGTTTCGCTTTCGAGCCAGTGGAGCTTGAGTCCGAGCGGCTTGCCGGGCAGGCCGCGCCAGACGGCGACATTGCCCTGGTAGGTACCCAGGTAGTACGAGCCGGTGACACCCGTGTAGGCCCAGATGCCAGCTGCCAGCACAAAGACGAGGGCCAGGATGGCGGCGATAGTAATGTTGCGGCGACGCACGCGCTGCGCCTCGCGCATAACGCCATCGTCAACCAGGTCAACGACTACTACGGTCACGTTGTCGTGGCCGCCGGCGGCAAGCGCCGCGTCCACTAGGTTGTCGACGCAGATTTGCGCGGTTGAGGACTGCGTGGCGATGTTCTCGATATCGCTATCGGGAATCATGCTCGAGAGGCCGTCGGAGCACAGGATCAGGCGGTCGCCTTCCTCGATATGCAGAGTGAAGTGGTCGGCATACATGGCGGGGTCCGAGCCCAGTGCGCGGGTGATGACCGAACGGTTGGGGTGGACGCGAGCCTCGTCTGCCGTGATCTCGCCGGCGTCCACGAGCTCCTCCACGTAGGAGTGGTCGCGGGTCACGCGGATGAGCGTGCCCTCGTGGAGCAGGTAGGCGCGAGAGTCACCCACGTGGGCGATGGCGAGCGTGTCGTTTTCGATATAGGCGCAAGTGGCTGTGCAGCCCATGCCGGGCTTGCCCAGGCCATTCAGGGCCGCCTCGATTACGGCGGCGTTGGCGGCCTCGACGGCTGCCGCCAGGCGTGCGGCGTCGGCAGACTGAGGAGCTGTCTTGGCGATGGTCTCGACAGCGATAGAAGAGGCCACCTCGCCGGCAGCGTGACCACCCATGCCGTCGCATACGCAAAAGAGCGGCGACTGCACCAGGTAGGAATCCTCATTGTGCGGACGCACGCAGCCAACGTCGGAGCGGGCGCCCCACATGAGTTGCGTGGTGGTGCCGGCATCATAGGTCGAGTCGGTCTCGATGCGCTCCTCGGTCAGGGGCTCAAAGCTCATGGTCGAGCCGGGGTCTTTGAGCTTGGCCTCAACGGCGGCAACGTCGATCTCTGCTGTGTCACCGGGAGAGACGGTGTTTGTCTCGGCGTTTGATTCGGAATCTCCGGTGTCCGGGGAGTCGGGCTCCTCGGAAACGCGGGCGGTCGACTCGTCATCTTGCGGGCTGACGTCTATAGGCTCGGGCGTCGCAAAGCGCGACGGCGCGGGCGTGTTTTGCGACTGGGCGGCGGGCTCGGCCACGGCATCGGACTCGCTTGCGGGCGCAGGCTGCGGGGTCTTGGGTGCCGCAAACACCGCAGCGCTCTCGTTGATTGCCGCGGCGACGGGCTCTGCAAAGTGAGCCGGCGCCGGGGTTGCTTCGGGCGCTGTGGGCTGTTCCGCAGCATGTGCGCCGATGGGCGCCGCTACGGCATCCTCTTCGTCCTCGTTATCGGCGAGATCCGAAATATCATGCGTTACATGCGAAAGAGGCAGGGAGAACACGGTGTCCTCGGGCTCCACGGGTGCGGAGCCTGCCGGAGCGGCGTGGGCCGGCGCAGCTGTGGTGGCGGCCGGCGCCTCGGTCATAGTTGCGGACTTGTTCTCCTCGTCGATCATCGACGGTTCACCTTCATGACCACGTCGCCAATCTGGACTTCGTCGCCCTCGCGCAGCGTTGCGGGCTCCACGAGCTGGCGGCCGTTGACGAGCGTGCCGTTAAGCGAGTTGAGGTCCTCGATGATGAGTGCCGGGCCCTGCAGCGAAAAGCGCGCATGCGAGGCCGAGACGAACGGTTCGTTGATGCAGATGTCCGAAGATGGCGAGCGACCGACGATGACGGGGCCGAGCATGTCTACGTGGATGCCGCGGATACCGCGCGGACCCTTGTCCACATCGATCGTCCAGATAGCCGAGTCGCGGCGCTGCCCGCGCACAAGTCCCACGCCGGTCTTCATGACGGCGAACAGGAAGATATAGAGCAGGGCGACCAGGACGATGCGGCCTGCAAAAAGGACGATATCGATGTTCATAAGCGACTATCCCCTAAATTCAAAGGTACTCAGGCCAAACGTCAGCAGATCGCCGTTGCGCAGCGGGCAGCGCGTAATGCGGCGGTTGTTGACGAGCGTGCCGTTGGTGGAATTGAGGTCCTCGATCGACCAATCCGAGCCCGTAAAGGTGAGCTGGGCGTGGCGGCGCGACACGTTGGGGTCGCGCAGGGCAATGTCGGAAACTGAGCGCTCGCGACCGATGGTCACCTGTGCGGAGGTGATGCTATGGCTCTCGCCGCTCACGACGTCGACGAGCTGGGCGAGCGGGCGCTGCGGGGCGCGAGTGCTCGCCATGTTGGAGGCGATGCCGGCTGCGGCGCCTAGGCCCACGGCGGCACCGGTCGCGGCGGCTCCGCCCATGCCGGCAAGCGCGTCGCGCGAGACGGTCTGCGGCACCGGGATGGGTGCGGCGGCGGGGTCGGGGACGCTAGGCGCGAAGGGGTCTGCCACGGCAAGCGGGTCGGGAGCGGCGGCGCGAGGCGTCGGCTGCTGCTGGGGCATGGCGGCGGGGCGCTGCTGCTGCGGGGCAGCAAACTGCTGCTGGCCGGCGCGCGGGGCGCTGGCGGCACGGCTTGCCGCGGAGTTGTTCTGGCCCAGGCCGTTCTGATAGGCGCGCTCTTCTTCGTACAGGCGGCCGAGCGTGGGGGCATCGACGTTCTCGGCAAAGACCGAGAACTTGCCGGCGCGCAGCTGCGGATCGATCATAAAGCGCACGAGGGGCTCGCCGACAAAGACATAGCGGCGCTTTTCGGCCTGCGCCTTCACGAACTCGCGGACCTCGCGCGAAAGCTCGGGGTAGAACGGGGCGAGCATGGGATCGTCGTCGGCGGCAATCAGGATGGTATAGAGCGCCGGCGCGGTGTTGACGCCGTTGATCACCAGAGTCTGATCCTCCATGTCGCGAGCGGCCTGCTTGGCAAGCTTCTTA